>CAZNTI010000157.1:0-5507 GCA_964575885.1 uncultured Terricaulis sp. | reverse complement strand
AGCGCAGGATGTATTCCTGGATCGAGGCGCGGATCCACCACATGGCGTAGGTCGCCAGCCTGAAGCCCCGGTCCGGATCGAACTTCTTCACGGCCTGCATGAGGCCGACATTGCCTTCCGAAATGACTTCCCCGATCGGCAGGCCGTAGCCGCGGTAGCCCATTGCGATCTTTGCCACGAGCCGCAAATGGCTGGTGACAAGCTTGTGCGCGGCTTGAGTGTCGCCATGTTCCTGCCAGCGCTTCGCCAGCATGAATTCCTCTTCCTTGGCGAGCATGGGAAACTTGCGGATCTCGGAGAGATACCGTTGCAGGCCCTGCTCGGGCGACAGCGCAAGCGTGAGTGCTGTAGATGCCATCGTGTGTTTAAACCCTCCCGCCGGTACGGCGGGCCTCCATCTCTACGTTTGAGAGCCTGGCCCGGTTTCCGCGGCGCTCCCTATATAGGAAGCCTGTTCGCGTGCCGCTGGGGCTGCTCAACCAGTTTTGAACCACGCCCTTGGGGCGATTCCACGGCCAAGAACATAACCGGAACTCCCCGATTCCACAAGCGCAACAACGACTACAATTGGCGCAGCGCCTCGATCAGCGCCGCCATATCTGGCGGCAGCGGACTCTCGAACCGCATGGCGGCGCCGGTCACCGGGTGTTCGAAGCCGAGCACCGCGGCGTGCAGCGCTTGCCGGGGAAACGCGCGCACCGCAGCGTCGGCGGCCTCTGCATGCGGGCCCGCAGCCTTGAGCGCCCGTTGCTTGCCGTAGAGCGGATCGCCGATCAGCGGGCAGCCCAAATGCGCAAGATGCACGCGGATCTGGTGCGTGCGTCCGGTATGGAGGCGGCACTCCAACAGCGTCGCAGCCGCGCGCCCGGCGCTTGCGCCTTCGGCTTGCCCGAAGCTTTCGACGGTCCAGTACTGGGTGATGGCAAGCTTGCCGGTGTCGCTGTCAGGGGCGCGCACGACCGCATACTTGCGCCGGTCCTCGCTCGATCTCGCCAGCCGGTTTTCGATGCGCCCGGAGCGCTCCTTCGGCGCACCGCGCGCGGCGGCGTAATAGACGCGCTCCAGCTCGTGCCGGGCGAAGAGCTTTGCCAGCCCCTGATGGGCGGCGTCGTGCTTGGCCACGACCACGAGGCCGGTGGTGTCCTTATCGATGCGATGGACAATGCCGGGCCGCGCCACGCCGCCGATGCCCGAGAGGCTGTCGCCGCAATGAGCCAGCAGGGCATTGACCAGCGTGCCGCGCATCGAGCCGGGGGCGGGGTGCATGGCCATGCCGGCCGCCTTGTCGACCACGACCAGGTGGGCGTCCTCGAAAACGACGGCCAGCGGCAGCTTTTCAGGAAGCGGCGCTGCAGGCTCGGGCGCGGGCAGCAGCAGCCGATAGCGCGCGCCGGGGCGGGCCTTGTCCTTGGCGTGCGTCACCGGCGCGTCGTCGGCGCTTAAGCGCCCCTGGCCGATCAGCCCCTGGATGCGGGCGCGCGAAAGGTCGGGCCAAAGCCCCGCCAGCCACGCGTCGACGCGTTCGCCCGACGCCTCCGGGGGCGCGACCGCTTCCCGCCGCACCTCATCGTTTTCCTGCACTAGCCCGCCGTGCAGGGGTTCTGGCGGGTGATCTGCTGCGGCTGTGCGCACGTCACCCAGTTGCGGTCGATCTGCACGAACGCGTCGCGCGACCAGCCGCGGGTGCGGGCGGTGCCGACCAACTCGCGGGCCGCTTCGCGGCTCTGATCGGACGGCACGAGCACGATCGCGTAATGGTTCGAGACGCGGGTGCGAAACACGCGCACGTCGATATTGGCCTCGCGCGCGGCGGCGCTGATGCGGCGATAGTCCGCAACCAGGCCGCGCTCGGGATGATAGGTGACGTCGTCGTCCACGCCGTAGGACGCCAGCACCGCGTAATAGCCGCCCGGCTGCAGCGCAGCGCGACCGGGCGCCGGGGCGGGGGTCCCCTCAGTGGTCGTGGCCGGCGCCCGCGCCCGCTCCAGAACGATCTCGGCGGCCTGCGGCAGCTCGATGCGCTCGGCGCGGCGCAGATCCAGATTGGCCGACGCTGGCGCTTGCGACACCGTCTCTTCCGGCGCGGTCGCGCCCGGCGCGGGCGACTGCACTTCCTGGCTCGGTGTGCTTGCTTCCTCGACGCAGCCTGCGTCGATGGTGCCTTTCACGCCGGCCATGATGTCCTGGTAGCGTTCGATCGCCACTTGTGTGCTGGCGCGGTCGATCCGCTCTTCGTTGGTGAGCATGAGGCGCGGCCGCGACTCCAATTGGTTGAGCCGCTCCAGCGTGAGTTCGGCCATTTCCGCGAGGTCGCGGTCGCAGCTCGAGCGCGCCGTAGAGACCGTTTCCGTGAACAGGCCGATCAAAGTATGCCGCGACTGCAACGCTTCATTGCGTTCCGACGCCAAGCCCAGCACGCCGGTAATGGCCAGCCCCACCAGCGCGATCACCACCTGCAACAATCGGCTCATGCCGTCGCCTCCCTAGGATTGCGTCCCCCACGTCGTTCATAGCGTTTGGCGTGCCTCAGTGCGCGCTTGAACAAGCGCTCGACGCGGTCTTCGGCGTCGATGTTGAGGTTCTCGTGCAGCAGCGGCATGCGTTGGTCGCCGTAGAATAGCAGCGTCCCCGACGGCTTCTCGGCCGGCAGTTCGTAGGCGGCGTCCTTGAATACTGTCTGCAGCTTCGCCCATTCGCCAGCGTGGTCGAAGCGCGATCCGCCCAAATTTGGCGGATCGATCAGCACTGTGCGCGTCGCCATGTCGGTCTTGAGGATCATGGCGATTTCTTCGAGCGTGCCGGCTCGCGCAGAGGGCAGAAGCACGATCAGCCGCGCATGCTTCAGCAGCTTGTGAATGGCGTCGCGCCACTGATCGTCGGGGACTTGAATGCGGCCGGCGCCGATGTGCTCCAGCGGCGCGCCTAACGCCACCAGACGCCCGATGGGGCGCGTTGCCCGCTCGATCTGGCCTTCGAGTTCGATCCGTTCGGCGGTGATGCCGATGCCGACGTCGCGGGCGATGACGTTGGTGGATGCGAACGGGCGCAGATAGAGGGCATAGGGCGGGGGAGTTTCGCCCCGCGCTAGCGCCTCGAAGATTGTGTTGGCGGCGATGTCGCGGGCGCGCTGCCCGTAGAGCTCGGCCAGCGCGCCGAACACGCTTACGCCCACCGCGCCCAGCACGATGGCGGCGAGGATGCCGAAGGTGCGCTCTCCCACCGCCAGCGGCAGCCGGCTGGACAGCGCCGGGATCAGCACGAACGCGGCGATGAGCCAGGCCCCGGCCAGTACGTAGCCGAGCACCTCCAGGGCGCGCGCAGCGCCCGCATTGCGCGTCATCGAGACGATGAATTTGAGCGGCCCCATTTCGGGGCGAGAGTACGCCTCAGCGCTGGCGGCGTCGATCACAATCGCCCGGTTGCACACCGCGCCGCGGCGCCCCAAAGCAGCGGCGGGAGAGAGCAGCCATGTCGCAAACGGGATGGACACGCCGCGGCGCGCTGGCGGCGGCGGCGGGCGGGGCGGCGTGCGCCGCCCCCAGCGTCGAAACGCCGCCCTATGAAGGCGCCGTCAGCTTCGCGCACGGCGTCGCCTCGGGCGATCCGCAGGCCGAGCGGGTGGTGATCTGGACGCGGGTGACGGCGGAACGCGCTGGACCGGTGCCGGTGCGCTGGATCGTGGCGCGCGACCGCGCGCTGCGCAACGTCGTCAAAACCGGCGTTGTCGAAACCAACGCGGCGCGCGACTATACCGTGAAGGCCGATGTCGAAGGCTTGCGGCCCGGAGCGCCTTACTTCTACGGCTTCCGCGCCGGCGCCGCGGAAAGCGCGGTGGGAAAAACGCGCACGCTGCCGCGCGGCGAGGTGGAGCAACTGATCGTCGCGGTGGCGTCGTGTGCGTCCTATCCGCACGGCTTCTTCAACGCCTACGAGGCCATCGCCGCGCGCGAGGACATCGACGTCGTCGTGCACCTCGGAGACTACATCTACGAGTATGGCGTTGCTGGTTACGGCGGCGATATGGCGCTGCAGCTTGGGCGGGTGCCGGCGCCGGAGATCGAATGCCTCAGGCTTCAAGATTATCGCGCCCGCCACGCGCAATACAAAGCCGAGCCTGAATTGCAGGCCGCGCATGCGGCGGCGCCCTGGATCGTTGTTTGGGACGACCACGAAACCGCCAACGACAGCTGGGCGACGGGCGCGGAAAATCATCAGCGTGAAGAAGGCGCCTGGGCGGCGCGCAAGGCCGCAGCGCTGCAGGCCTATTATGAGTGGATGCCGATCCGCGACCCCGGACCGGGGCGCGCCTTTGAAGCCATAAATCGCGCATTTCAGTTCGGCGACCTTGCCAACTTGATCATGGTCGAGACGCGGCTTTTGGCGCGCACGCAGCCGCTCGACTATGCGCGCGAGCTGCCGCTGGAGCAGCAGCGCTGGGACTTCACCAACCCCGCCCGTCCGGCGGCGCTGCGGGCCCACGAAGCCGACACCGCCAACATGCGCCGGCTGCCCGCAATCTATGAGCATGACAGGGACGAAACGCGCCCGGTGCTCGATTGGCGCCGCGCCGAGGCGCTGGCGGCGCAGGCGCCAAACCTGCCGGATGGTTTTTCGTGCGCGCCTGACCGCGCCGCACTCGATGCGCTGCTGGCCCCGCGGGAATTGCTGGGCGAAGCCCAACACGCGTGGCTGGCCGAGCAATTGGCGCAGCCGGCCGCGTGGCGCGTGCTCGGCAATCAGGTGCTGATGGCGCCTGTGCTTGCCCCCGATCTTTCGCGCACGCCCGCCGAACTCGCGCAGGCGCTGGAGCGCTTGCGCCCCGGCGTCGCCCAGCTGTTGAAGCTCACGCGTTTCGAACTGCCGCTCAGCACCGACGGCTGGGACGGCTATCCGACTGCGCGCGCGCGCGTGCTCGCAGCGTTGCGCGAGGCCGGCGGCGACGTCTTGGTGCTTACCGGCGACACCCATGCGGCCTGGGCCAATGCGCTGGCTGACGCGCAAGGGCCGGTTGCCGTGGAGCTGGGCGCCACCTCGATCACCTCGCCGAGCGAGGCCGACTACTTCGCCGCCGCCGGCAACGATTTCTCCGCCGGCGTGCGCGCACGCAATCCGCACGTGGCCTGGACCGATGCCCGTCACCGCGGCTTTCTGCTGCTAACGCTGACGCGCGGGGAGGCGCGCGCGGAATTCTTCGCCGTCTCCACGGTGGCGTCAAAGCAGTATGAAACCAGCCGCATCGCTGCATTCACGATCGCTCACGCCGCGATTGCGCCGGATGCGGAATGAGGCTTACGCGGCTTTGGCTTGCGGCGCCCGTGTGCGCGCAGCGGGCGCATCGACCGCATCCTGGCGAATGGCGCGCATCAGCATCGCATGCACGAACATGTGCGAGGCGTTCAAATCGCGGCCGGAGTGCTGCGCGTAGGTGCGCAGCGTTTCGGCGAGGGCGAGAAACTGTTCCGCAGTCATAACTGTCATCTCGGCTGAGTCGGCGACAATAGTGTGAC
>CAZNTI010000156.1:0-5509 GCA_964575885.1 uncultured Terricaulis sp. | reverse complement strand
AGGCTTGCCGAAGGCGCGCATCGAAGAAGCCGCCGCCCGCACGCAGGCGCGCATCGATACCGGCCATCAAACCATCGTCGGCGTGAACAAGTTCAAGCTCGACGTCGAAGAAGACGTGCCGGTGCTGAAGGTCGACAACGCCAAAGTGCGGACGATGCAGCTCGATAAGCTGAAGCGTCTGCGCGGCGAGCGTGATGAAGTTGCGGCACAAGCTGCACTCGAAGCTTTGCACAATGGCGCGATCGGCAAAGGCAATCTGCTGGAGCTCGCGGTGAACGCCGGCCGTGCCAAGGCGACGGTCGGCGAAATGTCGCTCGCGCTCGAGCGCGCGTTCAACCGCCACCAGCCGCCGATCCGCTTGGTCACCGGCGTTTACTCGCGCGAAGCGGCAAACGACACCGCAGTCGAGCGCGCGCGCCAAAGCGTGAAAGCGTTCGAAGAAAGCGAAGGCGCACGGCCGAAAATCTTGGTCGCCAAGATGGGCCAGGATGGCCACGATCGCGGCCAGAAAGTCGTCGCCAGCGCGTTCAGCGATATCGGCTTCGAGGTCGAGATCGGGCCGTTGTTTGCAACCCCCGAAGAGGTCGCAGAGGAGGCCATCGCCAAGGACGTACATATTGTCGGCGTTTCTTCGCTCGCGGCCGGCCACCTGACGCTGACGCCTGCGCTGCGCGCGGCTTTGGTCGAGCGCGGACGCGGCGACATCATGATCGTCGTCGGCGGCGTCATCCCACCCGAGGACGTGGCGAGGTTGAAGGAGATGGGCGCAAGCGCCGTGTATCCGCCTGGCGGCGCAATCGCAGACATCGCGCAACATCTGCTCGACGCGCTGAACGCAAAACTCGGCTATGCCCAGCCGGTAAGGCGGGATTGAACGGAGTATAGTGTTGGCCATCACCGGCGACCGTGCGACCGGCCAGGGCGCGCTCCTCGCCCTCTCCCTGCTGCTGGCCCTCGCCTACGGCGCGCTCGGCCCAGGCTGGCGTGAAACGGGCGTCGCGCCTGAACTGCTTGCGGCGCTCAAAGCGTCGGGCATCGTCGTTCTCGGGCTTATCGCGCTGCTGGCGCACTCGCGCCTCCTCGCCGCCGGCCTTTTCTTCGGAGCGGCTGGCGATGCGCTGCTGGCGTTGAGCGAGAGCACCTTTCTCTACGGTGCGCTTGCGTTCCTGGTCGGGCACTTGTTCTACATCGCGTTGTTCCTGCGCGCCGGGCTCGGCGTCGGCCCCGCACTTCGAGAGCCGCCGCGGGCGCTCGCCGCTCTGGCACTCGTCATCGCCGCTGTGGCGATGACCGCGATGATCGTGCCGGGTGACAGCCCTCTGTTCTTACCGCTCACCACCTACACCACCGTGCTTACGTTGATGACACTGACGTCATTCTCGCTGCCGGCCGAGCGCTGGCTGGTCATGGTCGGCGCGGTGCTGTTCTTCGTCTCCGACGGCTTCGTTGCCGCGCATCTCTTTCACGGCGCGCATCCGCTTGTCGCCAGTTTCTGGTTCGGCTTTGCGGGCTGGATGCTCTACTGGGCCGGCCAAGCTGCGCTGTGCATCGGCGCGCTCGGGCTGCATAAACG
The DNA here is from genome assembly GCA_964575885.1 of uncultured Terricaulis sp. GTDB lineage: Bacteria > Pseudomonadota > Alphaproteobacteria > Caulobacterales > Aquidulcibacteraceae > Vitreimonas. Next base: position 3,936 of record CAZNTI010000156.1, on the reverse strand, counting down.
CGCTTGACCGCGGGCGCGCCGCGCTCACACTGCAGCGCCAACACGGAGGAAACCATGGCCAAAGCGAGCGAAGCGAAATACTTCCGCGATCGCGCCGAGCGCGAAATCGCGCTCGCCAAAGCGACCGGCGCCAAGGCGCACGCGAGCCCCGATTTCCGCATCGTGTTCGTAGAGCGGCCGGACGGTTCGCAAGAACGCATCCGCATGCCTGAGCCAGGCCGCCGGATTAAGCGTCTTCACTGACGAGGTCGCGCCGCGCAGCGCCTACCCCCTCGCGCGCAAGCGCGGCGGCTTGTTCTATCCATTCTTCTTCGTCGATGCGCCCGCGCAGGCGCAGGTAAGCGTCGACCCAAGCGACATGCTCTGGCGTCCAGGCCGCGATCTGATCGAAATGGAAAATGCCCAGCGCATTGAGCGTGCTCTGCTGCAACGCGCTGACGTCTTCGATCAGCGTGAAATCGTCGGGCGCGCCGTTGCGCGCCGCCGCCAAGGCATGCGGCCGCTGGGCTTTCGCCTGGGGAGCCGGCGGCGGCTCCGCCTCCCGCGCAACGCTCAGGGGCTCGCGATCCGGCGTGGTCACCGCCCCCATCTGCGCCCGCTCAAGCTCGCGGATGCGAGCTTCCAGGTAGCGCGCTCGCCAATGCCATATCGCCGGCGCCGGCCCGGGCGCTGGTTCCGATCGCGGCAGCGGCTGCGGTACCGTTTCATGCGCGACCGCCTGCAGGTGATGCACGCGCCGCTCCAGATAGAGCATGCGCCAGCGCAGGAGCATGTCGACATTCATATTGCCGGCGAAGGTGTCGGGCGCGGCCGTTGCGGCTGCGGGCGCAGGCGCGCTGAGGCGCCGCACCTCCTCGCTAAGAAACGCCGCCCGCGCCTCGGCCTCGCGCGCGCGCCATTCCGGCGCCAGCGGCGCTGCTGTCAACGCCGCCGCTGCGCGCGGCGGCGACGCTTGACTTTCGAGGTAGCGCACCCGTTGCTCGAAATAGCGCAACCGCCAGCCTTGCAGCGCGGCGGGACCGTCTTCGCTCACTGCGGGTTGCGCTGCGAGCGGCGCCAACGCCGCCGTTTGCACCGCTTCGAGCGCTTGTCTCGCGCGCGCCGCTTCTGCAGCTTCGGCGTCCGCGCGCGTGCGCGCTGCTTCCAGGTTGCGTTCCAGTTCCGCGATGCGCGCCTCGCGAATGGCCGCCTTGCTCTCGCGTGCAGCGGCGGCGCGCTGTTCCTCTATGCGCGCGTCAAAACCCTCCTCGCCGGCGGCAAGCTTGGCCAGATCGTCGAGCAATTGCTCGCGCTCGCGCCTCAGCGCCTCCGCGCGCGGCGCGGCGCGCTCAGCAAAGAGCGCCCAGCCGGCGACGGCCGCAAAGCCGGCGCACAGCAGCAGAAACGGCCACAGGGACTGGATGAGGTAAAGCATGTCAGCTGCTCACTGAGAATTCGATGCGCCGGTTGGCGGCCTGGCCCGCCTCGGTCGCGTTGTCGCCGCGCGGACGATCGGGCCCATAACCGCGGGCGTTGAGACGCGAGCGCGCCACGCCTTGGCCGGCAAGATAAGCCGCGACCGCATCGGCGCGCTGCTGCGAGAGTTGCATGTTCAAGTCGCGTGCGCCGGCGTTGTCGGTGTGACCTTCGACTTCAATGGTGAAGCGGTCGCAGCGCAGCGCCACCGAGGCGAGCGCATCCAGCACTGCGCGGCTGGAGGGTTCGACCTGCGCCGATCCGGTCGCGAAATTGATCACGTTGCGCTCCATCAGGCGCTCGAAGCCGCGCTCGCAGGCGTCTGCGTCGCCACTGGCGAGATTGAGCCCCTGCAGTTCGGGATGTTCGACGTCGAGCCCGTCTATGGTGAGCGCGAAGCGCGCGCGAAACGGCGGCGGCGGTTCTGAAAAGCGCGCACGCAACGCGTCGACGGCCTCTTGGCCGCCATCGCCGATGAACGCGATCTGGGCGTCGACAATGCGCACCTGACCGGCGTTGAGCCTCGCGAGCTGGCGCAGCGCATCGCCCGCGACATCGGCGAAATGCGGTGACGGGGCCCCGCCGGCGATGTGCATGCGATCAATCACTTCAGCGTTCGGAAACGCGCGCGCGGCCGCGCTCAGGATCGCCGTGCCGGCGTCGGCGCTGGGCACCGAGCCCTCGAGCACCACCCGCCCGTCCTGGCGCGCGGCGCTCCACGCATAGGGCTGCACCACCGCCCCGACGCGCACCGCCTCGGCGTTGACCGCGGTGACGCCCCCGGCCCAGGGGCCGCCGCCGCCGGCCGCTGTCAGCGCCGCCCGCACGATCGGCTCGACGTCAGCCCCATCCTCCACCACACCGCGCAGCTGCGCGCGCTGACCTTGCATCTCCACTTCGATGCCCGCAAACCCTGCCGCCAGCAGCGCTTGTGACACGCGCAAGTCCAAGCGCTCGGGTATCTGCCAGAAAGCGCCGCCGTGCGGCGCCAGGATGCCGAGCAACGCCACCAGGGCAGCACCCATTGCTCCAGTCAGGAACAGACGCCGCTGCGGGCGCTCGTCCTCGTCGTCAAAGCTCATGATAGCCGCGCGCGCCGCACTTGCGCGTCGCTCAACGCCTGACGCAGGCGCTCGACGTCACGAACTTCACCGCGCCGCCGATCCGCCTCAATCCAGGAAAACAGCCAAGCGCCCAAGCCAAAGCCCAACGCCGCAGCCGCCGCGAACAAGATTATCTGGGTGAACAGAATTATCATGTTTCTCCCACTGCGCGCACGTCCCATACTTTAACGCTCTTCTAAACGGCGGCGACCTGGGCGAAAACTGGAAACACCCCGGCAGGGCGAACCACGCGAAGGCCAATGGCGCACCACATCACCAGTACCGCCAATTCCCAGATCAAGGCCCTGAAAAGCCTCCACGCGAAGAAGGGCCGCGCTGAGGCCGGCCTGTTTCTCGCCGAAGGCGCGCGCCTGGCGTTGGAGGCCGCCGACCTGGGCGTCTGGCCAGAGGTTTTGGCGTTTTCGCCCGCAGCGCTCGAACGCCCGCAGGTGCGCGCCCTGATCGATGCGGCGGAGGCGCACGGCGTGCGCACCATCGAGACAAGCGAAAACGTGCTCGCCCAAATCTCCAAGCGCGATAATCCCCAGACCGTGATCGGCGCCTACAGACAAGCGCTTTCACCGCTCGACGCGCTCGACGGCGAGACCATCGTGGCGCTGGAAGGCGTGCGCGATCCTGGCAATTTGGGGACGATTCTGCGAACGGCGGATTCCACCGGCGCCGGGGGCGTGGTCCTCCTGGGCGAGAGTTGCGATCCGTTTTCTGTCGAGGCGGTGCGCGCCAGCATGGGCTCACTGTTTGCGGTCAAGCTTGCGCGCGCCAGTTTTGCGGAGCTGCTGGCGTACAAAAAGCAGCGTGGCGCAAGCATGCTCGGCGCTTCCCTTAAAGGCGTCGACTGGGCGCCCGACGCGCCCGCGCCGGCGCGCGCGCTCCTGCTCATGGGCAACGAGCAATCCGGACTGCCGGACCACATGGAGGCGGCGTGCGACCTGTTGGTGAAACTGCCCATGCGTGGACGCGCAGACTCTCTGAATCTGGCCATCGCGACAGGCATTTTGTTGTACGATGTTTGGCGGAGACGCGGTTATGACGGCGCACGCGCCTGAACTCCTGATCGCCGACGATTGGCGCGACTATCGCCTGCTCGACAGCGGCAATGGCGCCAAGCTGGAGCAGGTGGGCCCCTATCGCTTCGTGCGCCCTGAGCCGCAGGCGCTCTGGCGTCCTGCTTTGTCCGCGAGCGAGTGGGACGGTGCGGATGCGATTTTCGCGGCCTCTGGCGGCGAAGACGACGAAGGCGGACGCTGGCGCTTCAACCGCGAGCTGCCGACAAGCTGGCGCATGGAATGGGGCGGCATGGGCTTTCTCTCGCGCCCGACGCCGTTCCGGCACCTGGCGTTCTTTCCCGAGCACTCCG
>CAZNTI010000155.1:0-5527 GCA_964575885.1 uncultured Terricaulis sp. | reverse complement strand
ATAGCTTTCGCCGGGCAGCAGGTAGCGATCGGTGAGCGTGGTCTTGCCGAACTCGGTGAGCAGCGCATCGCGGCTCGGATCGGTTATCACGCGCTCGACCACCTTCAGCGGGCGCAGCGGTTTCGGTTTGCCGCGATGGACCTCGCCCATGCGATGAACCCCTGCTTTTTCCGCGCGTACCTGCATCGCCGCCCCTCAAAACTTCATTCGCTGTTAACGAGACTCGGTTCCTGCGAAAACCACGACCCCTTGTGGTTTGTGCCGGAACCGTACCGCTACATATAGTGATGCCACGCGTTAATGCCGGGTCAATGGCGAACCCCTCGCAGCCCGATTTTTTGCGTGAACAAGTTGTGAAGATTGCTCCGCGGACGGTAAATCGGGATTAAGCAAAAGGAGGCGCAAGCGCCCGGTCCAGGGCCCGCCGAAACGCTTGCGCGGCGCTATTTTCCAGGCTTTTTGCGGCTTATGCGAGTGGGCGGGGGGCAAGCTTGGGCGGCGCTTGCCGCCATCGGGGGTGCAGCCCTCCTGGGGCTGTCCCCGATCGGGGTAAGGCTGTCCGAACTCGGCCCCCAAGCCACCAATCTCTGGCGATTCTTGTTGGCGCTGCCGATTCTGGCGGTCTGGGCTGCGCTTGGGCGTGCGCACCCGAGCCCACCCCAGGCGGGGTGGCTGGTGCTGGCGGGGCTCTTGTTCGGCCTCGAGCTCTCGCTCTGGGCCGAGGCGCTGTCCCATACCACGGTGGTGAACGCGACGTTGTTGTCCAACATGACGCCGCTGTTTGCGGCGCTGTTTGCATGGTTCGTGTTCAAGGAGCGTCCGCGCGCCGGCGTGTTCTGGGGCGGGGCTATGGCGCTCGCGGGGGCGGTGACGCTGGCGCTGGCGCGCGCCAGCGCGTCGGCCGGGCCCGCCGCAACCGCAGCCGGAGGCTGGTTCGGCGACGCTTTGGGTTTTGCGTCTGCGTTCGGTTATGCCGGCTACCTGTTGATCGTGCGCCACCTCGGCGGACGCGTCAGCACCGGCGCGGTGATGGTGCTGGCGACAGCAAGTGCGGCGGCTTACGCGCTGGCGTTGACGCTGGCGCTGGGCGAACAAGTGTTGCCGCGCACGACGAGCGGTTGGCTGGTGCTGCTTATGCTGGGCGTCGTGGTGCAGGCCGGCGCGCAAGGGCTGATCGCCTACGGCGTGGCGCGGCTGCCGATCGCGGCCTCCACTATCATGCTCTGGATGCAGCCGCTGACCGCGGCCGTGTTCTCATGGATCTTGTTCGGCGAAGCGCTAGGACCTCCAGCGCTCGCGGGCGCGGCGCTCATACTTGGCGGGGTCTATCTGGTGCAGCGCGCCCGCAGCTAAGCTACGATCGGTCCAGGGGAGGAGCGCATGGGCAAAGCGTTGCGGGCGATCGCGGCGGCGATCAAGGACGTGGCGTTTGGGCGCCTCACGCTGCTGGCGCTGGTCAATCTTGTGCTTGCCGGCGTGATCGCCGGCGGCGCCATCGTGGCCGCCATTCGCTACCTGGTGCCGCTCATCCCCGAAGCCGAAGGCTGGCTGGGGCTGGTGTTCGACACCGCGCAATTCCTGCTTGGGGCCGGTGCGTTCGTGCTGGCGATCGCGCTCTCGCCCGCCGCCTCCATGATCATCGGCGGCACGCTGTTCGATTTCGCCGCCGAGCGGGTGGAGAAGGCCATCGGCGCGCCGCCCGGACGCAGCCCCAATCTGCTGCAGGGTTTGGGCAACGGCGTGCGCATCGCTTTGCCAGCGCTGCTTTTGAATCTGATGGCGTTGCCCTTCTATCTCATCCCCGGTGTCAACGCCGTCGTCTTCTACAGCCTCAATGGCTACCTGATGGGACGCGAGTATTCGATGCTGGCGGGGGTGCGCCGCGGGCTTGCGTTCAGGGACGCGCTGAAGCTGCGGCGCAGCGCGCGTTTCAGCGTGTTCCTTATCGGTTTGGCGTGCTCGATTGTCCCGTTCGTAGGCGCTTTGATCGCCGCCAGCGCCATGACCCGGTTGATACACGGCCTGTCGGCCCCCCGCTGATCGGGAAAACACCGCTTGCGCCGCGATCATGCGTGCTTTAAACGTAACCGTATGGTTACAAAAGCGCGGCCTCGCACCGACGGTGCGTTCGGGGCCATCGCCGATCCGACAAGGCGCGCCATCCTCGATCTGGTGCGCGCGCGCGAATTGAGCGCCGGCGATATCGCGCGGCGCTTTCCGGTGAGTCGGCCGGCGATCGCCAAGCATGTGCGGGTGCTGCGCGAAGCGGGGCTGCTGCGCGAACGGCGCGAGGCCACCCAGCGTTTCTATCGGCTCGACCCGGCTGCGCTGCAGACGGTCGATCAGTGGCTCGCGCCGTACCGATTGTTCTGGGCCGCCAAACTCATGGACTTGAAGGCGGCGGTGGAAGCGGAAGCCAAACAGGCGCCTGCAACCGGGCGGAAAAAGAAGGATCAGTCATGAGCGCGTTGAAGCACGAATTCACTTGGAAGTTGGCCGCGCCGCCGGCGCGGGTGTTTGCGGCGCTCACCGATCCTGGCGAACTCATGCAATGGTTTGCCGAGCACGTGGAAATCGAACCGCGCGAAGGCGGCGCCTACCGCTTCTGGGGCAGGCACACGTACGGCGCGCCGCAGCGCAGCCAAGCCAGTCAAACCATCACCAAATTCGCGCCCGGCGAAGCGCTGGCCTATTCGTGGCGCATCCACGATCGCGACAGCGAAGTGAGCTTCGCCATCGAAGCCGATCCCGACAACGCCGCGGGCTCCATTCTCAAGGGCGTCCATAGTTTTGCCGAGGCGCCAGCCATCAACCGCGCCAAGGAAATGGTGGACGACCATTGGCGCTTCAATTGGGGCAATCTGGCCGCGCACCTCGGCGGCGGGCAGGGCAAGCTCATGGTCGACTACAGCGACGCGAATCCGAGCGTGACGCTTTCCATCTATATCGATGCGCCGCCTTCGGCGGTTTTCCGCACGTTGATCGATCCCGAGAAAATCCAGCAATGGTTCGGCGTCGCCGCCGCCGTCGATCCGCGTCTGGGCGGCGACTGGCACCTGAAGATGGAATTCGAGAGGGACGGCAAGAAGGTCACTTCGCCGCCGTGCCGGATCCTCGACTTTAAGGAGAACCGGGTGTTTTCGATTTCCTGGCCCGATTGGCGCGGCGACAAGAGCGTGCCGGACCAGAAAGTCACGTGGCTGCTGAAGCCCGAAGGAGAGGGCACGCGCGTGGACTTCACGCATGACGGCTTCGTCCGCGCAGTCGATGTGAGCGACTATCCGTTCGGCTGGGGCTGGTTCTTGTCGCGCATCGCGACCGTCGCCCAGGGCAAGCCGATCGAGGCGCCGCCGCCCGAACATCAGTGCTGAGCGGTCAAGCCTGCGCCCAATAGCGATAGCGATACGCAAGGGCGAAGCCCTCGCTTCGGTAAAGCGCCACGGCGGCTGCGTTTCGTTCTTCGACCTGGAGGAACGCAGCCGCGGCGCCGTGGTAGCGGCCCCAAGCGCATATCGAGCGCAGGATATCGCGCGCCAGTCCCAGCCTGCGCGCGTGCGCCGCCGTGCGCATCAGATAGGCGCCGACGACGTAGCCGCTGTGGCGACCAATCCCGATGGCGGCCGGCGCGCCCTCATGCGCGGCCACTGGAAAGATGGTGGCGTTGCTCATCCGCCCGATCACATCGCGACGTTCTTCGAAATCCTCAGGCGACGGCGATGTCGCGCGCAGCACCTCGACGAACGGATCGCTGAGCGTCGGCGTCCACGCGATATCGCGCGATGGCGCTGACAGATGTTCGAGCGGACGCGTCATGACGAGCGTTTCGGTGCGCGGCGTGAAGCCCAGTCGGGCCAAGGCGGCGGGCAGGCCCGGCGGCGCGACCGCGCCGTCGGCGAGCTTGAACATGAGCGGAATGCCGTGCCGGCGCGCCCAGTTGGCGCACCATGCGATGTTGTTTTCGACCGAGGTCCCATCCCACGCCAGCGGCCACACGCTATTGATGCGTCCAGAAACGCCCATGGTCGCAAACTGCAGCCAGCCTGCCTGGTCTTCGCTATGTTTGGCGCGCCAATCGTCGATGCAGGCGTATTCGAGATTGAGCGGCGTCAGCGCGCCAAGGCGAACGTCAGGCATGCCTATGCGGGCGCTTTGGCGGCCACCAGCTTGACGACATCGCCGATGATGCTGGTGATCTTGAAGTCCTTCGGCGTGTAGACGCCGGCGACGCCCATTTGCTTGAGCGCCAGCGCGTCGGCGGGCGGGATAATGCCGCCGACGATCAAGGGCACATGGTCCATGCCCTCCGCGCGCATCAGCCGCACCACCTCCTGTACGAGATCTAGGTGTGAGCCCGAGAGTATCGAAAGCCCCACGGCGTGGGCTTTCTTGGCTTTCGCGGCGGCGACGATTTCGGCGGGTGTCAGGCGAATGCCCTCGTAGATGACATCCATGCCCACGGCGCGCCCACGCGCCGCGATCTGCTCGGCGCCGTTGGAATGGCCGTCGAGGCCGGGCTTGCCGACCAGGAAGGTGAGCTGGCGCCCAAGCTTTTCGGAGAGCGCAGCGACGTCGCGTTTGACGCTGTCGAGATCCTCGCCGTCGCTTTCGATCACCAGCGCCACGCCCGTGGGTCCGCGATACTCGCCATAGATCTCGCGCAAGGCGGCGGCCCACTCCCCGGTGGTGGCGCCCGCTTTGGCGGCGGCCAGAGAGGCGGGCATGATGTTGCGGTTTTCTTTCGCCGCCGCCTGCAGCGCCGCCAGCGCGGCTTCCGCTTCGCGAGCGTTGCGCGCGCTGCGCCACGTCTTCAGGCGCGCGATCTGCTGGGCTTCGACGGCGAAGTCCACCGTCTGGATGGCGCTTTCGCCTGCCTCCAGCGGCGAGGGTTCGGCTTCGGTGAAGACATTGACGCCGACGACCTTGAGCTCGCCGCGCTCGATCGCCTCGGTGCGGCGGCGGTTGGACTCCACCAGCGCATGCTTGAGGTTTTCCAGCGCCGCCGCGGCGCCGCCATTAGACTCGATATGCGCAAGTTCGGCGCGCGCGGCGTCCGCCAACTCGCGAACCTTCGCCTCGATGACCTTCGAGCCGTCGAAGATGTCCTCGAACTCGAGCAGGTCGGTCTCGTAGGCCAGCACCTGCTGCATGCGGATCGACCATTGCTGGTCCCAGGGTCGCGGCAACCCCAACGCTTCGTTCCACGCCGGCAGCTGCACGGCGCGCGCGCGTGCGCCCTTGGAAAGGGTGACGGCGAGGGTTTCGAGCAGAATGCGATAAACGTTGTTCTCGGCCTGCTGTTCGGTGAGACCCAGCGAGTTGACCTGCACCCCGTAACGAAAGCGGCGGGCTTTCTCGTCGGCGACGCCGTAGCGTTCGCGGCCGAGTTCGTCCCAAAGCAGCACGAAGGCGCGCATCTTCGAGAGCTCGGTGATGAAGCGCATGCCCGCGTTTACGAAGAAGGAGATGCGCGAGAACGGTAGAGCGTCGTGTAGTGAATTCCAAAAGTGTCCGCTATTTGTCGAATGGA
>CAZNTI010000154.1:0-5597 GCA_964575885.1 uncultured Terricaulis sp. | reverse complement strand
TGGCGTTGCCGCGGCCCATCTCATCCCAAAAGTTGCGCGCCAGTTCGAGCTTGGCTTGGGTCGGGGTCTTGATCTGCGCCAGCGCCACCAGATCGTCGAAGCCGGCTTCCCCGGCGGCTTCTTGCGCGACGAACCAGCGCATCTGCTCGATGTTCGCGTGTTCGCCCAGCCACGGAAACAACGGGTCGCCCTGGCCGGGGCCGTCGTGCTTCAGCGCCTCGAACCAGGCGATGAACCCTGCCGGGTCGCGCGGCGCCGTTGCGGCGCGCGCGGCCTGTGTGGCGCGGGTGATCTCGATGAAGGCGATCTCTTCGGCGCGGCTGGCGTACTCGGCGTCGAGTGCGCCGCGCCAGTCCGCTGGCGGTAATCGAGGCGCCAGCCTGGCGCGGTTCCAGTGCGCGAGCCGCGCTTGCAGCGCGTGGTCGTGATGGGGGTGGGCGCGCAGCCGCCCCGTCGCTCCGTCCGGCATCGTCCGCTCCGCCCGCCGCCCCCAACCGCTTGACGGGAGTCCAAGCGCGGCATTGATTGGAACGCAACCACTTTCCGCTGACGAAGGTTTCATGTCCGCTCTGCAAGATCCCGATGCCCGTCGTGATTTGGCGCGCGCCGCGCTGTCGCTGGCCGCGGATAAGCCGTGGCGCGAATTGAGCCTGCCGAAGCTGGCGCAAGCGGCGGGCCGGTCGGCGGCGGATTTTTACGGCGCGACCTTGTGGGAGGCCGTCGATTGCGTCGAAGAGGCGTTCGACCGCGCTATCGCTGAGAACCTCGAGGCGCTCGATCCCGGTCAGAGTACGCGTGACCGCTTGTTTGATCTGCTTATGCGCCGCTTCGAGGCTATGGAGCCGCACCGCAACGCGGTGCTGGCGATGGAGCAGGGGGTCGACCGCGATCCGGTGCTGATGGCGGCCGCCCACCAGCGCAACGTGCGCAGCGCCCGCTGGGTGCTGGCGCTGGCCGGTCTCGAAGCCGACGGCATGACCGGGCAGGCGCGCGCGCAAGGCTTGGGCGTCATTCTGGGGCAGGCCCGCCAGGCTTGGCGCGGCGACGACGCCGGCGACTTCAACAAGACCATGGCCTCGCTCGATAAGAATCTGCGTCGCGCCGAAGAGATGTTCGGACGTTGGGCCGGGTTCGAGGCCAAACCGAAGCCGGAGCCCAACGACGCGGGCGCGTAAACCTTTGCGCAATCCCTTGTTTACGCTTCGTACGCCATAATGCGTGGGCGTTGGGACGACAAAGGCGGCTGACATGCTGATCAGAGCAAAGCGCGCGTTGCGCAACATCGCCGACGCCAACCGCTTCTTCTGGATGAGCTCTGCGTTCGTCGTGATGGCGACAGCGGCGATTCAATACGAAGAGGTAATCGCGCCGGGCGTGAGCAAACTCACCAACGGATTTGCGGGCGTCACCACCGCGTTCAAGCGCCGGGCTTAGCGGTCCATCATCTCGACCAGCGCGCCGCCGACCGACATGGCGATCTGGGGAAACACGTCGCGCAAGGACGGGTCGATGCCGTCATAGAGCCTGCTTGCCGGCGAGAGCGGGCTGACGCGCAAGCCGACGCGGGTCGCTCGCAGCGTGGCCGCGCTCTTCACCAGATCGGCCAGGAAGGGCAGGTGCGAGCCGCCGCCGGCGAGCACCACGTCGATCATCGCGGTGCCGGTCTTTTCCGCGCGCGCGATTACGGGCGCGAGGCTGGCGGCGATGGAATCGCGCAGCGAATCCTGGAAGGCGCGGAAATTGGGATCTTCCAGAAGATCGTTGAGCCGCAGCGTCACCCCGCCCCAGCCGCTGCCCAGCGAACAGCGCCCAAGCGTGAACAGCTCGCGCTTCAGTTCGCGGGCGGCGAGCTTGGTGGCGCGCAGTACGCGGGCTTCGTCGCCGCGAATTTTATCGCCGCGCTTGCGCTGGTAGAGCTCGATCAGGATGCGGTCGATCTCGTCGCCGGCGAGCGCGCGGCACTGGCGCGCTTCCTTAATTTCACTCAACGCCGGGGGCTCGGTGGTCTCGTCGAAATCGAAGGCGGCGATGTCGGTGGTGCCGGCGCCCATGTCGAACACGAGGATGTAACGCGTGGGCTGGTTGGTGAAGGCAAGGCTCGCCGCCGCGGCCGCATGCGGCTCGAAAATGCCGGTCTCGAACTTGCCGTCGCCGGGCGCCTGCGAGGCGCGTTCGAGCGCTTCCTTGCACAAACGCAGCGGCAGGCCGCCGGGGGCGAGCAGATCGCTGCCGAAGCGCAGCGAAACCGAGGCCGCCTCGTTGAAGATGGCTTCGAACACGTGGTCGCTGCCGTCTCCGGGGCGCCAGACGGGGCTGGTGTAGCGGCGCTTGGTGTTGGCGACGCCGGGCGGCATGTTGGGCGCCAGGTCGAGCGCCTCGCGGATCAACTGATCGAGGTATGCAAGGTAAAGCACCAGCGCGTCGCGCTGCAGCAGTGTCCCGGTCGGGTCGATTGACGGCTTGATCTTCTGCAGCAGCGCCGCGTGCACGTTGCTCGCCCCGAGCACGGTTTTGAACGAAAGCAGAGGATCGCTTTTGCTTTCTGAATCGCGGCGCGCCTGCTCAAGCGCGTTCTGGCCGAAATAGAGCCGCCCATCGTCGACGTAGAGCACCGATGGCGTCAGCAGCGGATGCTCGGCGCGCGCGATGGCGCCGATCGGCAATGGCTTGACGCCGACTTCGAGCGGCAAGGTCGGATCGAGGCACACCGAAGCCTTCGACAACGCGGTGCCGAAATCGATGCAAATCCTCGCCCGATGATAGCCGTCCAACTCGCCTTGATCCGCCATGAGGCCCAGCACCTTTGTGGACAGGAATCGCGCGCACGCGGGGCCACGACCTTATTGAAACGCCGCCGCATTGGAAGGGGCTGGTTCAGGCGGACGCGGCAAGCGCAAAGTTGCGCACAATCCCCCAAGCGCGCTAGGGCTTAGAATTATGTCGCCGCCGTGACTGCGGGCAACGTCGCGGGCAATGGCAAGGCCCAGCCCCACGCCCTTCTGGTGGCGGGAACGGGTCTGATCCAAACGGGAAAATGGCCGAAACGCCTCTTCGTATTGGGTTTCCGGGATGCCGGGGCCGTTATCTTCGACGCTGACCAGCACCGCATCCGCTTCGCCCTTGACTTCCACGCGGACCTGGTCGCCGTGCGCGGCGGCGTTGTCGATCAGATTGGTAAGGCAGCGCTTCAGCCCGCGCGCACGCCCGGGCGCGATCGCCGGCGCATCGCCGACCACGACGATCGCCGCGCCCGCGCGCGCGAAGCCGGCTGCGGTCTCGCGCGCAAGCTCGGTGAGGTCGACGCGGGCGGGACGCTCATCGGCGATGCCTTTGGCGAAGGCAAGATATTCCTCAAGCGTCTCTTCCATCTCGTGGAGATCGCGCTTGGCGTCCTCCAGTTCGGGGGAGGGCGGCAGCAGTGCGAGTTGCAGTTTCAGCCGCGTCAGCGGCGTGCGCAGATCGTGGCTGACGCCCGCCAGCAATTGCGCGCGCTGTTCGATGTGGCGCTTGATGCGGTCGCGCATGTCGAAGAAGGCGTTGGCCGCGCCGCGCACCTCGCGAGCGCCGCGCACGCGGAAGGGGCGGGCGTCTTCGCCGCGGCCAAGCCGCTCCGCGTCGTCCGCCAGCTGCTCAATCGGGCGCACCTGGTTGCGGATGAAGATGATGGACAACGCGGCGATGAACAAGGTGGCGCCGGCGATCCACGCTACGAACAGCGGCCCCGACCGCGCCTGCACGCGATCGCGGAAGGCGCGCACTTGCAGAACGCCTTCCGCGATCGGCACGCGGATGATCACTTGCGAACCAGGACAGGTGGAGTCGTACCAAACGGCGCGGCCCAGTTCGTCCTGCAGGGCGCGGGTGAGATAGCGGTCGATGAACGATGTGAAGGCGCGGCAGCGCGGCTGTTCGAGCGCGGCGCCGGTTTGCAGATCGATATCCAGGCGCAGCGGCCGGCGCGCCATGCGCGAGAGCTCCGCCAGGTTTTCCGGGGTCGGGTTGCGCTCGTAGAGCTGGATCAGCAAAGCCACGTCCGCGGCCACGCCCTGGCTCATGCGCTTGGACGTGGCCTGCCAGTGATCGTCGAGAAACACCAGCGTAATGATGAGCTGCAGCAACGCCGCCGGCGCCACGATGATAAGCAGCGTGCGCCAGTAGAGGCCCTTCGGCATGATGTCGCGAAGTCGGAAGCGGGGCCGCGGTTCGGCCATCAATCGGCCGCCAGGCGATAGCCGACGCCGCGCACCGTTTGCAGATATACCGGCGCGCGCGGATCGACCTCGACCTTGCGGCGCAGCCGCGTGACCTGCACGTCGACGGAGCGCTCGAGCCCGGCGCCGGTGCGCTTGGCGAGTTCCTCGCGGCTCACGACGTCGCCGGGGCGCGCAGCCAGAATGCGCAGCAGCGCCACTTCCGCTTCGGTGAGGCGCACCGGGGTGCGTTCGCGGGTGAGTTCGCCGCGGGCGCTGTTGAAGGCGAACGGGCCGAACGTCACCACTTCGGGCGGCTCGCCGCGCACCGCCGCCGCGCGCCGCAGAATGGCGTTGATCCTGAGCGTAAGCTCGGCCGGTTCGAACGGCTTTGGCACATAATCGTCAGCGCCGATGGAAAGGCCGCGGATGCGGTCCTCAGGCATGCCGCGCGCCGTCAACAGCACGATCGGCACTTTGGAGGTTCGGCGCACGCTTTCGGCGAGCGAGAAGCCGTCCTCGACCGGCATCATCACGTCGAGAATGAGCAGATCGAAGTCCATGGCTTCGAGCAATTTGCGGGCGCTGGCGGCGTCGGGGGCGGCCGAGACGCGCGCGCCCGCCTGGGCCAAGTACCGCTTCAGCAGTTCGCGAATGCGGTCGTCATCGTCGACCAGCAGCAGGTGCGGCTGGCGGTCCAGCGCATCAAAGGCGGGCTCAGCCATGCGCGGCCCCGCGCGCGCTTAGACTATCGCGAGAGACCGGACCCCTTTTTGCCGCAAAAGAAGGCACAAAATTGCGCCGTAACGCCGCTTCATTGACAAGCATATGCTGCTTCACCGAAATACCTCGAAAATAATCCCATTGTGGGCTCGGCTTCGCAAGCGCCCACCTTACCAGGAGGACCTGATGGCGGCGCAGCCTTTCCACGATCGCGACGGCTGGGTGTGGATGGATGGGGAATTTGTCCCCCAACGCGACGCCAAAGTGCACTTGCTTACGCACGCCATGCATTATGCCTCCTGCGTGTTCGAGGGCGAACGTGCCTATGGCGGGGCAATCTTCAAGAGCCGCGAGCATAGCGAGCGCCTGCACCGCTCGGCCCGCATACTGGGATTTGACGTTCCCTATGAGGTCGCAGAAATCGAGCGCGCCAAGCGCGAGCTGATCGACAAGATGGGCTTCAGCGATTGCTACATCCGGGCGCTGGCGTGGCGCGGCTCCGAGCAGCTGGGCGTGTCGGCCAAGCACAACACCATCCACGCCGCCATCGCAACCTGGCAATGGGGCGATTATTTCGCCGACAAGATGAAGGGCATCCGGCTCATGGTCGCGCCATGGCGCAGGCCCGCCCCCGACACCGCGCCGGCGAATTCGAAGGCGGCAGGGCTCTACATGATCTGCACG
>CAZNTI010000153.1:0-5604 GCA_964575885.1 uncultured Terricaulis sp. | reverse complement strand
CCAAGGGCGGCCCCGGCATGCGCGAAATGCTGCAGGTGACCGCAGCGCTCAAAGGCCGCGGCTTTGAGCGCATTGCGCTGATCACCGATGGCCGCTTTTCGGGCGCATCGTACGGCTTCGTCGTCGGCCATGTCGCGCCCGAAGCCGCCGTCGGCGGGCCGATCGCTTTGGTTCGCGACGGCGATCTGATCGCCATCGACGTGCCCGCCCGCGCCATCGACGTGCGCGCCGATCTGAGCGCGCGGCGCGCGGCGGCGCCTTTGCGGCCAGCGCCGGTGGGAGCTTTTGCAAAGTACGCCGCTCTGGTCGCCTCCGCATCGCAGGGCGCAGTCACCATTCCCAACCCGCCGCCGGCGCAGCGCGCGCAGCAAATGAAGGCCAGCTCATGAAAGTCTATACCAACGACGACATCCGCGCCGACGCGCTGGAGGGCGCCCGCATCGCCATAATCGGCTACGGAAGCCAAGGCCGCGCGCATGCGCAAAACCTGCGGGACAGCGGCCACGACGTCGTCGCTGGCGTGCGCAAGGGCGGCAAGGGTTGGACCAATGCACGCGCCGACAAGGTCGACACCGCCGAGCCGGTCGAAGCCGTCGAGGGCGCCGATCTCATCGCCTTTCTCACGCCCGACATGGCGCAAGAAGCGATCTGGAACGAGATCATCGCGCCCACCGCCAAAGCGGGCTCAGCGCTGCTGTTTGCGCACGGCTTCTCCATCCATTACGGGCGCGTGAAGCCGCGCGATGACATGGACGTGGTGCTGGTGGCGCCCAAGGGCCCCGGCGATCTGGTGCGGCGCGAATTCATCCGCGGACGCGGCGTGCCGGCGCTGTTTGCGGTTCAGCAGGACACGACCAACACGGCGCGCGATCGCGCCATGGCTTACGCCAAGGGCATTGGCGGCGCCTCTGGCGGCCTGATCGAAACGACATTCGCCGAAGAGACCGAAACTGACCTGTTCGGCGAGCAGGCAGTGCTCTGCGGCGGGGCGAAGGAATTGGTGATCGCCGGCTATCAGACCCTGGTTGACGCCGGCTATCAGCCCGAGGTCGCGTATTTCGAGTGCATGCACGAACTCAAGCTCATCGTCGATCTATTCTACGAGGGCGGCATTTCGCGGATGCACGACTTCATCTCCGAGACCGCAAAGTACGGCGCGGTGGTCTCAGGACCGCGCATCATCACCGAAGAGACGCGTCAGCGCATGCGCGAGGTGCTGAAAGACATCCAGTCCGGCAGTTTCGCGCGCGACTGGATCCTAGAGAACCAGGCCGGCAAACCCCGCTACGCGGCCATGCTGAACGCCGACCGCACCCACCCGATTGAAAAGACCGGGGCCGAACTGCGCGCGCGCATGGCCTGGTTGAAGCCCAACACGAACGCCTGAAGCCGATGACCGCCGCCGCCTCGCCTCCCAAAGCCCAGCCCGCTCCGCTCACCGGTGCGCGGCTCGTCGTAGAGACGCTAGAGCGGCTCGGCGTCGAGATCGTATTCGGCTATCCAGGCGGCGCCATCATGCCGGTCTATGACGCGCTCACCGGCGCGCGCTTCAAGCACATCCTGGTGCGCCACGAGCAGGCCGCCGCCTTCGCCGCAGACGCCTACGCGCGCGTCACGGGTAAGCCCGGAGTGTGCCTGGCCACATCAGGTCCCGGCGCCACCAACCTTATCACCGGCATTGCCAACGCGATGATGGATTCGGTGCCGATGGTGGCGATCACCGGCAATGTCGCCTCGCCGTTGATGGGCACCGACGCCTTTCAGGAAATTGACATCCTGGGCGCGACGCTGCCGATGGTGAAGCATTCCTGGATCGTGCGCGATCCCGCTGACATCCCCGCCATCTTCGAAGATGCTTTTCGCATCGCCGCATCAGGCCGCCCCGGCCCGGTGCTGATCGACCTGCCCAAGGACGTGCAGGTCGGCGCAGCCATTGTCGGACCGGCTGCATCCCCCAGCGCGCCGGCCCCAGCGCGGGTCGATCCGGCGCAGGTGCGCCGCGCCGAAGCGGCCATCGGCGCAGCGCTGCGTCCGCTGCTCTACATTGGCGGCGGCGTGCGTATCGCCAACGCGGTGGCGGAGGTCCGTGATTTTGCGCGCGCGACCGGCATACCTGGCGTGTCCACGCTGCAGGGGCTTGGCGTGCTGGCGTCCGATTGGCCGGGCAATCTCGGCATGCTGGGCATGCATGGCCTGCGCGCCGCCAACGAAGCCGTGCAAGACTGCGACCTGCTCATCGTGCTGGGCGCCCGCTTCGACGATCGCGCCACTGGAAAGTTGGCGAGCTTTGCACCGCATGCGCGCGTCATTCATATCGACATCGACGCCGCCGAGATCAGCAAGCTGCGCGACGCCCAGATCGCCGTCAACGGCGATCTGAAATCGGTTCTTACAATGCTCAATCCGCGTCCGCCGCAGATCGACGCCTGGCGCAACCAATGCGCCGCGGCGCGCCTGGCGTATGCGTTCCGGTATGATGCGCCCGGCGAGGGCGTCTACGCGCCAGCGCTCCTGAAAGAACTTTCCGAGCGCGCCGGGGACGCTTTCGTCGCCGCCTGCGACGTGGGCCAGCACCAGATGTGGGCGGCCCAGCATTGCCGCTTCTCGGCGCCGAGCGCGCATCTGACATCAGGCGGCCTTGGCGCGATGGGCTATGGCCTGCCGGCAGGCATAGGGGCCAAGCTCGCGCGCCCCGATGCACACGTCGTCACCATCTCGGGCGACGGCTCTTTCATCATGAACATCCAGGAACTGGCGACGCTGAAGCGCTACAATATTCCGCTGAAGATCGTGCTGCTCGATAACGCCTCGCTCGGCTTGGTGCGGCAATGGCAGGAGCTTTTCTTCGACCGCAATTTCAGTGAGATCGATCTCTCAGACAATCCCGACTTCGTCGCGGTCTCGCAGGCCTTCGGGATCGAGGCGTTTCGAATTAGCCGGCGCGAGGACGTGAGCCCCGGCATCGAGCGCCTGCTCGCCGCCAAGGGCCCCTGCCTCGCGCATGTCCTCATCGACGCCAAGGAAAACGTCTGGCCGCTGGTGCCGCCGGGCAAGAGCAATTCCGAAATGATGCACGGAGAGCCCTAAATGACCACGATCACCCTCCATATCGATCACGCCGAAGGCTCCCTGCCGCGCCTCATCGGCCTGATCGAGCGCCGAGGCTTTCAGATCGAAGGCATGCAGCTCTCGGAAGAAGGCCAGCATCGCAGCGTGCGTCTGGCCGTTCGCGCCCGCGGCGCCGACCGCTGCGTGCAGGTGCTTGGCCGCCAGATCGATCGTCTGATCGGCGTGCGCCGCATCGCGTCGGCGAGTGCGGCGACACATGTACAAGGGGTTGAGCCATGCCCGGTGTGAACCCCCGCGATCCCAATCGCGTCATCGTCTTCGACACCACTTTGCGCGACGGCGAACAGGCCCCCGGCTTTTCAATGGACGCCGCAACCAAGGTGGAGATGGCGTGCGCACTGCGCGACCTCGGCGTCGATGTCATCGAAGCGGGCTTCGCTGCAGCTTCGCCGGGCGACGCCGATGCCGTGCGCCGTGTAGCGGGCGAAGTTGAGGGACCGATTTTCTGCTCGCTCTCGCGCGCCAGCGAAGACGACATCCGCACTGCTTACGGCGCACTGCAAAGTGCGCCCAAGCGCCGCATCCACATCTTTTTGAGCACCAGCCCTATCCATCGCGCAGCCAAGCTCAACATGAGCGCCGACGAGGTGCTGGAAACCGCGGTGCGGGCCGTGTCGTTCGCGCGCACATTGTTCGACGACGTGGAGTTTTCCGCCGAGGACGCCATCCGCACCGAACGCGACTTTCTCGGCGACGTCATGGAGGCCGTCGCCGATGCGGGCGCGGCCACGCTCAACATCCCCGACACGGTCGGCTACTCGACACCCGCCGAAATCGGGGCGATTTTCGCCGAGATCCGCGCACGCGTAACCCGGCGCCATCCCGCCGCCGTGATTTCCGCCCACTGCCACAACGATCTGGGTATGGCGGTGGCAAACACGCTTTCGGCCGTGGCCCACGGCGCGCGGCAGGTGGAAGTTTCGGTGAACGGCATCGGCGAGCGCGCCGGCAATTGCGCGCTGGAAGAACTGGTCATGGCGCTGAAGACACGCAGCGATCTCTATGGCGTCACCACCGGGGTGAACACACGCAAGCTCGTGAAGACGAGCCGACTGCTGAGCGCGCTCACCCGCTCGCCCGTGGTGCGCAACAAAGCGGTGGTCGGTCTCAACGCGTTCTCGCACGAGGCCGGCATTCATCAGCACGGCATGATCGCCGATGCGCGCACCTATGAAATCATGCGCCCGGAAGACGTCGGCTTCGACGGGACCCGCCTGGTGCTCGGCAAGCATTCCGGCCGGCACGCCATAGCCCAGCGCGCCGAAGCCCTGGGTTATCGATTGACCGGCAATGAACTCGGCCATGTTTTCGTAAGCTTTAAACGCCGCGCCGACGAGATCGGGGAGATTGACGACACCGAATTGGTGTCGATCATAACCGCTGTCTCTATGGCTGCAGACTTAGCCGAAGAAGGGGGCCTGCGTGTCGGCGCCTAACTTTCCACGTACGCTGTTCGACCGAATCTGGGAGGCGCACGTCGTGCTGGCGGAGAATGCCGACGCGCCGGCCGTGCTCTACGTTGACCTGCACCTCGTGCATGAGGTCACAAGTCCGCAGGCGTTCGCCGAACTTGACGCGCGCGGTCTCAAGGTGCGCCGGCCTGATCGCACGTACGCGACGCTCGACCACTCCACCCCGACGCTGCCCCCCGGCAGAGATGGCGCCCGCGCGTACGTGACCCCGGCGGCCGCCGCCCAGGTGCGCGCGCTTGAACGCAATTGCGCCAACCACGGCGTCACGCTCGCAGGCTGGGATAGCGAGGATCGTGGCGTCGTCCATGTGATGGCGCCGGAACTGGGGCTCACCCAGCCCGGGACGGTAGTCGTGTGCGGCGACAGCCACACCGCCACCCATGGCGCATTCGGCGCGCTTGCGTTCGGGATTGGCACGTCCGAGGTCGCTCACGTGCTTGCAACGCAGTGCCTGCTGCAACGCAAGCCCAAACAGATGCGCATCAATGTCGATGGTCAGCTCGCGCCCGGCGTCTCGGCCAAGGACCTGACGCTTGCCGTGATTGGCCGCATCGGCTTCGGCGGCGGCTCGGGCCATGTCATCGAATACGCCGGCGAAGCCATCCGGGCGCTCTCGATTGAAGGGCGCATGACGCTTTGCAACATGTCGATCGAGGCGGGCGCGCGCGCCGGCCTCGTGGCCCCCGACGACAAGACTATCGCTTATCTCGCTGGGCGCCGACACGCACCGAAGGGCGCCGACTTCGAAGCCGCAGCATCGCGCTGGCTGGCGTTGGCGACCGATCCGGGCGCGCAATTCGATAAAGAGATCCACATTGACGCCAGCACGGTCGCGCCGATGGCGACCTTCGGCACCACGCCCGACGCCTCGATCGCCATCGGCGCGCCAGCGCCCTCGCCGCGGAGCGACAGCGAACGCCACGCATTGACCTACATGGGCTTCGCACCCGGCGAGGCTACGACCGGACATCGGGTGGACGTCGTGTTCGTCGGCTCGTGCACC
>CAZNTI010000152.1:0-5634 GCA_964575885.1 uncultured Terricaulis sp. | reverse complement strand
GGTGGACAAGGCCCCGGGCGTCAAATGCGCGCGGTCGTGGAAGTATTTCGACCCCGCGACCGCCGATCCGCGCTACCCCGACATCACGCCCCGCGACGCCGAGGCGGTGGCGGCGTGGGACGCCGCGCATGCCACGGCTTAGGCGGCTGCGGATCGTGGCGCTGCGGTGCGCCCGTCGCATGCTGCCAAACCGGTTTCACCCGAAGGTCCGCGAGGAGCGGGTGAAGGCTGTCGCTGGGTTCCTGAACGCAACGGCTATTGCGCTGATTTTAGGGGCGTTGGCGGGACCATTGTTGAACCCCGCCCAACAGATTGGCGCACCCGCCCGCATCGGGCTGGCGTTGGTCGGATTCGTCAGCCTGGTGGCGGCGCAGCTCGTTCTGGGCTATATTGTCGTTGGAAAGAAACGCTGATGATCGATTCACTCATCCTGTTGGCCGACATTCTCTGGCCGCTGGCGATCGTCGTCCCCGGCGTGCTCGGCCTGCTGTGGCTGTCGCTGCCCTCGAACAAGCGCTGAGCCGCTCACGCCGCCGCGGCGCGGGCATGCTCTGAACTTGAAATCGCCGCGCCGAAGGCCGCACTCAATTGCGAGAACAGCGTGTTGAACTCGGCTTCGCTGGCCAGCCCATGGCCCCAGTGCGGGGTGGTCGGCAAGTGGTCGAGGCGAGACCCCAGGCCGATCCAACGCGGTTTCAGGATGGCCTTGCGCAGCGCCGGCAAACGCGACCCGCCGCCGGCGAGCACGACGCCGATGCGGCGGATGCGCTCCTTGCGGCTGGCTTGGACCACTTCGGCGAGGCTGCGCTCATAGAGCTGCGCGATTTCGCCAAGCGCGGCGCGGAACGCCGGCTGGTTCTCGAACTCGCGCGCGCTGCAGCTGACCTGTGCGGCGCCGACGGTGACTTTCACCTGCCCGGTTTCGAACAATTCTTCCTTGATGTCGCGGATGCTGGGCGCGATCCGGCGCCATGCCGCGGTCTTTTCGCCGCGTGCTTTGAAGCGGCCGACCTTGTCGACCAGCAGGTCGAGCAGCGCCGCGTCGAAATCGTCGCCGGCGACGTCGATGGTGCGCCGTGCGGTGCGCACGACGCGGATGTTGGGGCTGTGGGGGGCGCGGATGAGGCCGGCGATGTCGGTGGTGCCGCCGCCGACATCGACGACCAGCAAGCAGTTCGGCGTGGTGGAATCGCTGAAGTGGCATAAGCCCACGGCGCTGGCTTCGTAGATGCCGCCATCGAGGTTCTGGAACAGCGCCGGTTCCTCGCGCGCGGCGTCCAAGGCGGCGCGCGCATCTGCGTAGGCGACGCCGTTAGCCGCCATGAGCGCATCGCCCAGCCGGGCGCGGACCAGATGCGCCTGGCTGAAGAGGCCGCTCATCGCTTCGTGCGCGGCGGCGATGCGGGTGGGGATCCAGCCCGGCCGGCTGAAGCAGACGCGCGAGGCTGCGACCACGTCGCCCTCGCGATTCAATTGCCGTGACGCGGCGTAGTCGATCAGGGCCAGCAGGTAGGCGAGATAGAGCACAACGATGTCGCGCAGCCGGAAGACGCGGTCGGGATCGATGCAGGCGCGCGGGTAGAAATCGAGCGCGCCCTCGAAATCGTTGGCGCCGAGCACGGTCTTGAAGGACCGCGCCAATTCGCGGTCGTCCTGGTCGGCGGCGGTCAGGCGCGCCACCGCGTGCGCGCCGAAATGGACGCGCGCACGATCCAGAAACATCGAGGACGGCACCAGGAACGGCCGGCTGCCGCCGGCGGCGTCGCCCAGCCGCAGCGGCGTCATCTCGCGCAGCGCCGCGCCGTGCTCGCGGGTGATGCGGGTGGCGGCGGCTTTGGAAAAGGCGGTGCCGAAATCGACGCCGATCGACCATTCGGCCCCGCGACCCCGACCCCGCCCGGCTTCGCCCATTCCGTCCATGGTCAAGTCCTTAACCGAACGCGGCCGGATTGTGGATATCTTTCCCTCGCACTGTCTACCCGCCGCAGGCGAATTGCTTGTCGGGCGCCGCGGCGGCGGCTAAAGCGCGCCCCATGTTGCGGTTCGGGCTTTCACTCGCGGCGCTGGTTTTCGTGCTCGACCAGGCCTCCAAATGGTTCGTGCTGGAGCGGCTCCATTTCAGCCCGCCAGGATGCCTGGAGGCCAATGTCGGCTGCCGTTTCTTCGAATTGAGCGCCGTTTTCGACCTGCAGATGCTCTGGAACCGGGGCATCAGCTTCGGTTTTTTGCGCGCCGATGGCGATTTCGGACGCTGGGCGCTGGTGCTCCTGCAGCTCGCCATCGCCGGCGTATTTGCGACCTGGCTGCGCAGCGCCGAGCGCCGGCTGACCGTGGTGTCGCTCGGGCTGGTGATAGGCGGCGCCCTGGGCAACGTCATCGACCGCATCCGCTTTGGCGCGGTGGCCGATTTCTTCGACTTCAGCGGGCTCTGGTTTCCGTGGGTGTTCAATGTGGCCGACGCCGCCATCACCGTGGGCGCGGTGCTGTTGGCCGTGGACATGGTGTTCTTCGCTGAGGAGCCTGGCAAGGGCACGCTCTGGCGACAGGCGATGGCCGCGCTCGGCCGGCCCGGCCCCCAAAACCGCGAGGACGGTTGAGATTGGTGCGGAGTCGCCCCAGAACCGTCACCTTCCCGGCCGATGCGGGAGCGGGTTGGCGCGGCCGGCGCGGGTCAGCTAGAACCGGCGACAGAGATTTGAGGGAGCAGGCGTTCCGATGAGCAAACCGATCGCGCTTTTGGCGGTGCTGGCGGCCGCGACCGCGGCCTCCGGGTGTTCGAGCTTTTCGCGCGCGGTAGGCGCAACCCGCACCGCGCCGGACGAATTCCGGGTCGTCACTCAGGCGCCGCTGACGCTGCCGCCCGACTACAATCTGCGTCCTCCGCGGCCGGGTGAGCCGCGTCCGCAGGAAATGGCGCCGGGCCAGGAAGCTCGCGCAGCGCTGTTCGGCCAGGATGTCGGCGCAGCCGCGAGCCCGGGCGAACGCACGCTGGTGTCCAGCGCCGGGGCTTCGACCGCCGATCCCGATATCCGCGACACCATCGATTTCGAGAGCCAGGGCATCGTTCGGCGCAATCAGGGCTTTGTCGATCGGGTGCTCTCGTTCGGTTCCGACTCGACGCCGCGTGCGCCGATCGATGCCGAAGAGGAAGCCCGCCGGCTGGAAGAGGCCGAAGCCATCCGCCGCACCACTGGCGGCGGCGACGTCGTCATTCAACGCGAGGGCGGCGGCTTCAAGCTGCCGGGCACCTGATCTCTTGCGCGCCACGGCGGGCCGCGTTCTAGCATTATGTGCGGTGGTGCTGGCGCCGTTCTCGGCGCAGGCGCGCGAGCTGCCGCGCCCGGAAACGTTCACGCTCGACAACGGCCTGGAGGTCGTGGTCATCACCGACCGGCGCGCCCCGGTCGTGACCCACATGGTCTGGTACCGGGTCGGGGCGGCCGACGAGCCGCGCGGCCAATCCGGAATCGCGCACTTCTTTGAACACCTGATGTTCAAAGGCACCCGCAACATTGCCCCCGGCGAGTTCTCGCGCACGGTGCAGCGCAACGGCGGCGATCTCAACGCCTTCACCTCCTGGGACTACACTGCCTATTACGAGCGCATCGCCCGCGATCGCCTCGAACTGGTGATGGGCATGGAAGCCGATCGCATGCGCAATCTGCGCTTCTCCGACCAAACCTTCGCATCCGAGCGCGACGTCATCGAGGAAGAGCGCCGCCAGCGCGTCGACAACAATCCGGGCGCGGTGCTGAATGAGCGCATGCGCGCGATGCTGTGGCCGCATCACCCCTACGGCACGCCGGTGATCGGCTGGCTGCACGAGATCGAAGCGCTCGACCGCGAAAGCGCGCTTGAGTTTTATCGCACCTGGTATGCGCCCAACAATGCCATCCTGGTGGTTGCGGGCGATGTCGACGCAGAGGAATTGCTGCCGCTGGCGCAGCGTTACTACGGCCGCCTGCGCCCGACCCGCGATCTGCCCGCCCGTACGTGGGCGGCCGATCCTCCCGATGTCGGCCCGATGCGGGTGTCGCACAGCGACGAGAAAGTGCGCCAGCCGTCGCTCACGCGCATGTATCGCGCGCTCAGCTACACCACCGATGAGGGCCGCCAGGCGCATGCGCTCGACGTCGCCATGGAAATTCTGGGCGGCTCGGAAACCAGCCGGCTCTACCGCGAATTGGTCGAAAGCCGGCGCATCGCGGTGTCGGCGTCCGCGGGCGCCAGCACCTCCGGGCTCGGCGGCGGCAGCGTGTGGGTCGCGGCGACGCCGGCCGAAGGCGTCGAGCTTGAAGCGCTGGAGGCGGCAGTGGACGAGGTGATCGCTGCCTATCTGCGCGAGGGGCCCACCGATGAAGAATTGGCGCGGGCCAAATCCTCGCTGTCGGCCAGCGCCATATATGCGCGCGACAGCCAGGAGAGCTTGGCGCGCATTTACGGCGCTTCGCTGGCCTCGGGCGAGAGCGTCGAGGATGTCGTCACCTGGGGCGCCGATATCGAAGCGGTGACGCTCGACGAGGCGCTCGCAATGGCGCGCCGGACGCTTGACCTCAACGCCTCCGTCACCGGTTGGCTGCTGCCGGCGGAGGCCGGGCAGTGAGCGCCGCCGCCAAGCTCGCGCTTGCGGCGGTGTTTGTGTTCGCGCCGCTGGCGCCAGCGCCGGCGCTCGCACAAGCGCGCACGGAATCGGCGGCGGCGCGTTATGGCGTGCCAATACGCGCAATCACCTCGCCGGGCGGCATCGACGCTTGGCTGGTGTCGGACGCCACCGTCCCGATGATCGTGGTGCGGGCTTATTGGCGCGGCGGGTCGGCTGGCCAGCCCGAACATCTAAGCGGCGTCACCTCGATCATGACAGACATGCTGACCGAGGGGGCGGGCGAGCTCGACGCCGACGCGTTCAAGCGCCGCCTCGAAGAGCTCAACATGACGCTCGGCTTCGCCGCCGATTGGGACGGCGTGGGCATGACCATGACGACGTTGAGCGAAAACCGCGACGCCGCCTTCGAGATGGCGCGCCTGGCGCTTGCGGCCCCGCGCTTCGATGCAGCGCCGCTGGAACGGATTAAGCGGCAGACGCTTGTGTACATTCGACAGCGCGAAACCAATCCCGGCTACATTGCCAATCTGGCCCTCGACCAGGCGCTCTACCCCCAGCATCCTTACGCGCGCCGCACGACACGCGAGAGCGTCACCGCCATAGACCGCGCCGCGCTGCTTGAGCGGCGCGCCGCAGTGCTCAACCGCGCAACGCTGCAGCTGACGATCGTCGGCGACATCGATGCCGAGACCGCGGGACGGCTGATCGATTCCACTTTCGGGGCGCTGCCGCAGGGCGCAGCACCCGCCGAGCCGCCGCCGGCGGCACTTTCTGCGCCCACGCCGCTCATCGTGCGCGAACTGCCGCAGCCGCAGAGTCTGATCCTGTTCGCAGCGCCCGGCATTGACGACGAAGACGCCGACTGGATTCCGCTCGCGGTGGCGAATTACATTCTGGGCGGTGGCGGGTTTTCCTCACGGCTGATGGATCAGGTGCGCGAACAGCGCGGGCTCGCCTACGGCATTGGCACCGGGCCCTCGGTGCGCGAACACGCGGCCCTCATCCGCGGCTCCGCGCAGAGCGAGAACGGC
>CAZNTI010000151.1:0-5635 GCA_964575885.1 uncultured Terricaulis sp. | reverse complement strand
GGGTTTTCAGTCATTCGCGGCGGCGGCATCGTCGGCGCGCACGACGTGCGTTTCGCGGCCGAGCGCGAGGTGCTCACTCTGTCCCACCAGGCGCTCGACCGCGCGGTGTTCGCCGACGGCGCGCTGGCGGCGGCGCTGTGGGCGGCCGACAAACCGCCCGGGCTCTATTCCATGCGCGATGTGCTGGGTATTTAGGGTCGCTGTCGAACCCGTAGATTTCTGCCCGATGAAAGAGCGGCCGGCCCCCAACCGCCGTCCTGATGGCTTTCGCGCTCTGGAAGCCACGCTCGGTTGGCCTCTTGCGCCCTCATGGACCCAAGCCGACAAAGCCGCGAAAGATGCCGGAAAACCCCCAGATCAGAGCAAATGCGCACAGAACGCTTATGCCGATCGCCCCCAAAATCAATGGCCGGTACATAGCCGCGTGCAGCGTTTCGCGCAGCTTGGTGAGCGACGCCGGCAGCTGCTCTTCCAAGAGCGCGGTTGGCGGGAACGTGCCCTTGAACTCGAGCAGCACTTCCCAGAGGTTTTGGACGGTCGGCTTGCAGACGCGAATGGTTTCGCCGTCGCGTCCGCGGATGGACGCTACCAACGTATCGCCCGTGAAGAGCGACGCTTGCAGACGTTGATTCGACGCGGCGACCGCGGCGCGCAGCGGCGGCGGCGCGGGCAGATCGCTCACCCGCTTCAACCCGCGACGCCTCTTCTGGGTCATGAGCACGAGCCGAGGGGTGTCTGGAAAAAGCTCACTCTGATCCACTTCCCAATCGACGTTGGCGCCGGCGACATAATGGATAATCATCCCGTCGCTTTGCGCCATGACGGCGCGCACCGTCTCCTGCCAGCCTTCGTCGGAAACAAAGAGGCGCGACACGCTGCCCGAAAGCCTGCGCTGCTTGGGATCGCCCAGCCCAACTATGCGCCCGAGATTCCAGAAGGTGAACGCGATTACGTGCTCGAAGCTCTGAGTGACAAAAAAACGGCTCGTTACTTCCGGATTCTCACTTGCGAAGTGTCGCAGATACAAGATCGGCGGGCGCTGGTCGAATGCCGCAAGTTCCGGGAAATGCCCTGTTGCCGCGCGCATCCTAAGGAAAGCGCGGTACAGCCATAAAAAGCCGCCAAGCTGCAAGCCGAGGATGATCGACCCGTGGGCAACCATCGTCCAGGTATCGGCGCTGAAGGCGAGGTGATAGAGCCATCCTGCTCCCGCTAAGCCAGTGGCCGATAGCAGAACGCCGAAGACGCTCCAGCCGCGTGACACCGCGCGCAGCTTGGTCAGATCGCGCAGCCCGTATTGTTCATCGCGAATGTAAGGCGCAATGGACGCGAACTTCGAGCCTTGAAGCACGTGCGACACAGGTTCGACACGCTCGGTCATGCATTCTTTCCGCTGCTTCGCGCCTTGAAATCGCAACGCGGGCCGGGCGGCAAGCGAAACTTCCGTGGCGGCGGCTGTTCAGCAGTGATCGAACGCCACGCGCTTCGTCTTCACCCGCCGCGCTTGGCGCGGAAGAGTGCGAGGCTTAGCGCTTCCGCGAACGCGTCGCATTCCTTGGGCGAGAGAAACGCGCCTATGCGCATCTGGCCGGCGCCGTCGCGGATCAGCACGCCAGGGCCATCGCGCGCAACTCGGGCCCAGATCGGGTTCAGCACCCAGTGTTTCGCCGCGCCCTTCTTGTCGACGCTGGCGACATGGACCTTGCCGGGCGCAATGCGCACGTACTCGGCGGCGCGACCGGACTGATAGTTCCAGCGGAACGCCAGCCACAGCGCCAGCACGTCGAGCCCCAGAAAGCCCGCCACCGGATAAGCGCCGTTGGCCACGAACGCCAGCGCAGCCAGCGCGTTCACGCAGATCATCGCCGCCAGCATGAGTCTGAACGCGCCCATGCTCAGGCTGCGATGCGGACGAAGCACCGCATCCATGAACAGGCCCCCTTCCAGAAGCGGGGCATCAGGCAAACGTTCCCAGCGCGGCGTCATCGAGGCATAAGCTACTGCAAATGCTTTGCTCGCCAAGGGAAAGTCGCACGTGGCAAGACGCCTGACCAAAGCCAAGGCGGAAGCGCTCTATGCGCGGCTGGCCGAGACCCGGCCCGACGCCCGAACCGAGCTCGAATATTCCAATCCGTTCACCTTCCTGGTGGCCGTGGTGCTCTCGGCGCAAGCCACGGACAAGGGCGTGAACAAGGCGACTCAGCGCCTTTTCAAGCTGGCCGATACGCCCGAAAAAATGGCGGCGCTCAGCGAAGCCGGCGTCGCCGAGCACATCAAGACCATCGGCCTTTGGCGCAACAAAGCCAAGAACGTGGTGGCGCTCTCGCTGGCGCTGATCGCGAACCACAACAGCGCAGTGCCTCGCGAGCGCGCAGCGCTCGAAGCGCTTCCCGGCGTCGGCCGCAAAACCGCGAACGTAGTGCTGATGGAGATTTTCGGCGAAGGCACGATCGCCGTCGACACGCACGTGTTCCGGGTCGCCAACCGAACTGGTCTGGCCGCAGGCAAGACGCCAGCCGCAGTTGAACAGCAGCTGATGCGCATCACGCCGGCGCCGTACCTGCACGGCGCGCACCATTGGCTGATCCTGCATGGCCGCTACGTCTGCATCGCGCGCAAGCCCGCGTGCCCGCGCTGCGTCATCGCCGATATCTGTCTCTATGGCGACAAGACCCGACTCAACGCACCAACCAAGGCGTCAGCGCCTTCCGGAGCAAAATCTAAGAAGAGGTAGGGCTCAATCGCTTCGATCTCAATCACGCGCCAGCGCCCGTCGTCGCTCAACACCAGATCGATGCGGACATAAAGCGCTTCGTGCGGGATGTGCGCGCGCGCCGCTTCCGCGGCCTCGATCGCCGCCGCCGGCGGCGCTTCCGCGAAAAAGCGCGTGCGCCCGGGGCGGTTCGCGAGCCAGCCGCCATGCTCCGGCACTTTGCGCACAGCATGAGAGAAGCGTTCGCCGAACCAGAACAGCGAGCGCTCGCCCTCCGTTTCGATAGCGCGCAGGAACGGCTGGATCATCGCCGGGCCGCGCGGGGCCGCGATGAGGTCCGCCTCGCTCCAGGCATTGCGCGTCAACCTTACGGTATCGATGGCGCCTGCCCCGACCTGGGGTTTCACCACGATCTCTGCGGCGTCGAGCGCATCAAAAGCGCTGGCGATGGCGCGCGCATCGGCGCGATCGGTCCAGATGGTTTCGATCGCCGAGCCGCCCAGCTCGCGCAGATAGGTTTTGCGCATGTTCCAGCGGACCAGCGCCGACGGGTTGAACACGCGCAGACCTGCACGCTCGTAGGTTTCGAGCGCCGCCGCAAACGCCTCCGGCCGCTCGTGATAGTCCCAGCAAGTGCGGATGAGCGCTGCACCGTAATCGCGCGTAAGCAGGCTTTCGTCGTCCCAGTATTCCAGCGGCAGCGAAACTCCGCGCGTTTCGCCGGCCGCGAGCAGAAGCTCCCGGCTGCGGCGCTCAAGCTCAGGCACCTCGCCGGGCCCCAGCGGCGCGCCGCGGTACGAGCGCGCGGTGAGATAAGCGACACGCATCAGCGGCGTCGCGCCGCCGCTTCGGCCCCGCACTGGGCCGGCGCCGGCGCCGCCTCGCCGGCGCGGCGCGCGGTGGCGTGTGCTTGCGCAAGCCGCATGTCGCTGCGCGCGTCGGCGGCGAACACCAACAGCAGCGCGCAGGATTGCAGGCGATAGGTGAGCGCGACGCCGGCGCCGTCCTGGCGGGCGATGTCAGGGCTGCCGAAGCTTTGCTCGATCATGGCGCGGGTGGGCGCGTCGGCCTGGCCGGCGCGCGCCAACAATGCGGCGAGGCGTAAGCCTTCGCCATTGTCGGCAGGCGCCGCTGGCGTGGGCGCAGCGACGGTCGCAGCCGTAGGCGCAGTCGCGCACCCTGCAAGCGCCGCGGCCGCCAGCGCTGCGGAAACCATACGTTTCATCGCCCTTTTCCCCTCCAGTTGGACCCGCCAGGCCGAAGTTGGCGACCATGCCCAGCGAATCGCGCGCCGGCAACGCTTGCTTGCCAGCATCGGCCACGCGGGCTTTAAGGCGTGGCCGCCGCGCAAAGAAGGAAACTGTGATGACCGCCGCCAAATACGATGTCGTCGCCGTTGGAAACGCCATCATCGACGTCCTCAAACGTGTGCCGGATGTCTTCCTCGCCGAGGAGAACATCGCCAGGGGGGCGATGACCTTGATCGACGAGGCGCGCGCCGACCACCTGACGGCGCGCTTCGCAGACGCCGTGGTGGCGGCGGGCGGCTCGGCTGCAAACACCATGACGGGGGTTGCCAGCTTCGGCGGCGCAGCCGCCTACATCGGCAAGGTCGCCGATGACGAACTTGGGGTCCGGTTCACGCACGAGTTCCGCGCCGCGGGCGTCGCTTTCGACACGCCGCCGCGCGCCGCGCCCCCCGGCACCGCGCGCTGCCTGATCGCGGTGTCGCCGGACGGCCAGCGCTCGATGAGCACGTATCTCGGGGCCTCTACTCTGCTTGCTCCCTACGATGTCGACGCAGAGCTCATCAACGCCGGCAAGCTCTTGTTCCTCGAAGGCTACCTGTTTGACCGCGCCGAAGCCAAAGCCGCCTTCGTTCGCGCCGCCGAGCTCGCGCGCGCCGCGGGGCGCAAGGTGTCGCTGACCTTGTCGGATACCTTCTGCGTCGAGCGGCATCGCGACAGCTTCCGACATCTTGTCGCCGGCCATGTCGACATCCTGTTCGCCAACGAGAGCGAAATCCTCTCGCTTTACCAGGAACGCGACCTGGGTGCGGCGATCATCGCCGCGCGGCAGGCCTGCCCGATCGTCGCGGTGACGCGCTCGGCGCACGGCTCGCTGATCGCGGCGGACGGCGCCATCCATGAGGTGCAGGCAGCGCCCGTGGCCGAGGTCGTCGACACCACCGGCGCCGGCGATCTTTACGCGGCGGGGTTCCTGTTCGGCTACGCGCGCGAGCGGCCGCTTGCCGAGTGCGGCGCGCTGGCCTCGCTGGCGGCGGCCGAAGTGATCTCGCACATGGGCCCTCGCCCCGAACAAAGCCTGCGCGCGCTGGCGCTGGCCAACGGCATGCGGGTTTAGCGGCTGCAGCCGCAGCGGCTAGAGAATGAAGCGGCTGAGATCGGTGTTCTTGGCGAGTTCGCCGACATTGGCGCGCACGTAGGCCGCGTCGACGCGCACCGTTTCACCACCGCGGTCGGGCGCGGAGAAACTGATCTCGTCCAGCAGCCGCTCCATCACGGTCTGCAGGCGGCGGGCGCCGATATTCTCAACGGCGGCGTTCACGTCGGCGGCGATCTCGGCGATCGCTTCCACCGCGTCGTCGGTGATGTCCAGGGTGACGCCCTCGGTCTGCATAAGGGCTTTGTATTGCGTGACCAGACTCGCTTCCGGCTCGGTGAGGATGCGGCGGAAATCCTCGCGCGTAAGCGCCTTGAGCTCTACCCGGATCGGCAGGCGGCCTTGAAGCTCCGGCAGCAAGTCCGACGGCTTGGCGACATGAAACGCGCCCGAGGCGATGAAGAGAATATGGTCGGTCTTCACGGGCCCGTGCTTGGTGTTGACAATAGTGCCTTCGATCAAGGGCTCGCCGAGGACAGGGAGGCGCTGCGATGAGCACCGGGGCCACCACCGACACCT
>CAZNTI010000150.1:0-5681 GCA_964575885.1 uncultured Terricaulis sp. | reverse complement strand
CCCTGGATGCGGTCGGCGATTTCGCGGTAGCGCTTGCCCTGAGGGCTGTCGGCGACGAAGCCCACCATCCAGCGGTGCACGTTGTGGAGGTCGGCGTAACCGCCGTTGGCGAAAGCGCGGATCAGATTGAGTGTCGCCGCCGACTGGCCGTAGGCCTTGAGCAAGCGCTCGGGGTCGGGGATGCGCGCTTCCGGTGTGAACTCCATGCCGTTGATGTTGTCGCCGCGATAAGAGGGCAGCGTCACCCCGTTCTGGGTTTCGGTCTGCTCCGAGCGCGGCTTGCCGAACTGGCCGGCAAGGCGCCCGATTTTCACCACCGGGCGCGAGGCGGCGAACGTCAGCACCACGCTCATGGCCATCAAGGTGCGGAACGTGTCGCGGATGTTGTCGGGGTGAAATTCCTTGAAGCTCTCCGCGCAATCACCGCCCTGAAGCAGGAAAGCCTTGCCCTCGGATACCTCCGCCAGCCGCGTCTTCAAGTTGCGCGCTTCGCCGGCGAACACCAGGGGGGGATACCCGCGCAAGGTCTGCTCGGCGCGCGCGAGCGCGCCCGCATCCGGGTAATCGGTCGGGATGTGTTTGGCGGGCTTCTCGCGCCAGCTCGAGGGTGTCCATTTCTGTCGCATTGCAGCATGAGCTTAGCGCACCCAGCGACGCCATGGCGAGCGCCCATTGCCGCGGCAGCGTAACCACCCCAATTGCGCCAGCGTAGATCTGCTGGCCGACTGATAGGATGCCCCTGCCAATGACCCGCTCCCAGACTGGTTTTGACCTCACCGCACCCACCGCCGCTGAGCGCGCGCGGCTGGAAGGCGGCCTCGACGCCGAGGAGCGCCGCGTGCTGCTGAACCACGGCACCGAAGCGCCGTTTTGCGGCGGCCTGCTAAACCAGAAGAAGGCGGGCGTTTACTGCTGCCGGCTGTGCGGACTGCCGCTCTTCAAACAGGGCGAAAAATTCGAAAGCGGCACAGGCTGGCCCAGCTTTACCGCGCCCTTCGACCCTGCGCACGTGCGCGGCGTTGAGGACAATTCCTACGGCATGCGCCGCACCGAAACCCGCTGCGCGCGCTGCGACAGTCACCAGGGACATGTCTTCCCGGACGGCCCGAGACCTACAGGCATGCGCTATTGCATCAACTCGGTATCGCTGGCGTTCGTTCCCGATGGGGAGCCGCTGCCCGATCCCCTCGATCGCGGCGAGGCGCTCAGCTGATCCGTCGGCGGCGGGTTTCTTCGATCAGCCGGTCAAGGTCGCGCCGCATGGCCTGCGCCAGGGCCGCAGCGTCGGCCCCGTCCTCAAACTTGGCAAAGGCGCGAGAAACCACTTTGCCGACCAGAAGCCCGGCTTCGTTGGCCCCGTCCGTGAAGGCCCGCGCACGCTCGGAGAGCTCATTTTGGAACGCGAGGATGGCCGTAACAGGTTGCGCCATGGGACGCCCTCCCTTGGTTAGGGCCGAGCAGCTCCCCCATGCCGAGCGGCAATAGCGGAAAAAGTAGCACAGTTTTCCCCAGGCTGTGGGGAAAAATAGGCGCACTATCCACATTTTTAGGTGTTATCGCCCAATCATCAACGCCCTCGGTCAAGGCACAGGGGCCCGCTTGACGGCTGGCAAGGTTCAGCGACGATGCGCACTGCGTGACGAAGCCTTTCCCCACCAAGAACCTGCGGTTTTTCATGACCGCTCCGTCGCCGTGCCCGTATTTGCCCGGCAAACGCGAGCGCAAAGTGTTCACCGCGCTCGACGGGCGCAATGCCGGCCCCTTGCACGACGTGTTGACCCAGGCGGGGTTCCGCCGCTCACAAACCATCGCGTATCGGCCCAATTGCATTGGCTGCAACGCGTGCATTTCCGTACGCGTGCCGGTGGAGCGCTTTGTCTTCACCCGGCGGTGGCGGAAAATCATGACCCGCAACGCCGATCTGACCCGCGCCCTGCGGCCCGACGAAGCCACGCGCGAGCAATTTCAATTGCTGCGCCGCTACCTGAACACCCGCCACGCGGAAGGCGGCATGGCCGAGATGGCCTTCCCTGACTACGCCGCCATGGTCGAGGAGAGCGCGGTTCGCACCCACATCGTAGAGTATCGCTACAGCGACAAACGCGCGCGCGGAGAGCTTGCGGCCGCCGCCCTAGTTGATGTCCTCCAAGACGGGCTATCGCTCGTGTATTCGTTCTTCGATCCCGAAGCCGCGCGGCGCAGCCTTGGCGTCTACACCATCCTCGATCACATTCAGCAGGCTTATGCTGCGGGCTTCCAGTACGTTTATCTCGGTTACTGGATCCCAGGCTCAGAAAAGATGGATTACAAGGCGGCGTTCGATCCCCTTGAGCTGCTCGTCGAAGGCGAATGGCGCTCGCGAGATTTGGTAGAGTTTTAATGGCGGACACCAAGAAAGCGCTGTGGCGCGCCGGCGAAATCGGCGCCGCGATGCGTCCGTTCACGCAGAAGCTCAATCCCAATTCGTTGTTTCGCGCCGCCGGCTTGTCGCGTCTGGCAGGCATGAGTCGCGCGCACGTTAGCATAGTGCGCCTGCCGCCCGGCAAGGACAGCTTTGCCTATCACGCCCATATGCTTGAAGAGGAATGGATCTACATCCTGTCCGGGCGCGCAATCGCTGAGATAGACGCCAAGAGCAGCGAAGTCGGGCCCGGTGATTTTATGGGCTTTCCGACGCCGGCCGTGCCGCACCTCCTGCGCAACGCCTTCGACGAGGAATGCGTCTACCTGATGGGCGGCGAAGACCGCCCCATCGACGTCGTCTCCTATCCTGAGCACGACAAGCGCTATCTCATCATGCAGACCGAAAAGGGCGCCGA
Source organism: uncultured Terricaulis sp. (assembly GCA_964575885.1). Taxonomy (GTDB): domain Bacteria; phylum Pseudomonadota; class Alphaproteobacteria; order Caulobacterales; family Aquidulcibacteraceae; genus Vitreimonas. Next base: position 2,862 of record CAZNTI010000150.1, on the reverse strand, counting down.
ATTCTATGAGCTCGGCGAGCCGATCAAGCCGTACGGCAAAGCCGACTGATCATTGCAACAGAACGCCCTGGCGCGTTCGCGCGCCATCCGGGGCGCTGTAGCGGTAAGCGCCGCAGAGCCGACTTAAAGTGGCTTGCGGCCCGGGCGGCTCCTCGCCGGAAAACGCGAGCAAAGTCACGCTCGCAGCGCCATCATCGATCACGAGCGCTACGTACTGGGAGGATCCCTGGCTGCAGACCGGCGCGACGCCATCGGGCGCGTAGGCGTCGGTGACTCGGCGCAGTTCCACCGTGGCATCCGAGGGCGCAAGCGCTGCGGCCGCGTAGCTGTCGCCTTCGAAGGCAATGAGATCGATGCCGCGGCGCGGATTCAACACGCGCGTATAGAGGTTCTGGCCGCTCTGAAAACTCAGGCCGGCGCGGGCGATGATCATTTCGCCGGTGACGGTGCGCGCCGAGTCCGAAGCGGCTATGAAGCGGCCGACCAGCGCCGGTGGCGGCGCGCCCTCGGCGCGATCCGCAGGCGCACACCCGGCAAGGCCGCACGCCAGGAGTGATAACGCCGCCGTCCGCATGGCCTGCAAGCTAGTCGGTCAGCAGCGACAGTGCGAACCGCTCCATCGCATTTCCCGCGCCTCCGGTCGCTCTCAGCGGATGTAGCCGCGACCGCGCAGAAACGCCTCTGCACGCGCAGCGGCGACGGCGGCGGCGGCGGGATCGGGCTGGGGCTGGCCGCGATCGTTCACGCCGGCCGGCGTGAACAGGTGCCCAAAGCCGGTGGAGACCTCGATGTCGCACGTATTGCCCGCTGCGCGCATCAGCGCGCAAAAACGCACCGCGCCGGCAAGCGGGGTGAGGGTGTCCACATCACCCTGAAGCACCAAGGCCGGCGCCATGCCCGCGCGCACATGGCGCAGCGGCGCCAAGGCGCTGGCCTGGTCTCGGCCAGCTACCCGAACAAACCACTCGTCGCGCTCGAGATCGAGCGCGGGCGACACCAGCACGAGCAGATCAGGCCGCGCCGCCACGTCCTCGGAAGCAGCCGCCATCACCGCCAGCTGCCCTCCCGCTGAAACGCCGTATGCCGCCACGCGCTCTGGATCGATGTCGAGGCGCGCCGCGTTCGCGCGAAGCCAGCGGAAGCCGGCGCGCACATCAGCCAGCGCATGCGCGGGCGTGGTCTCGCCCTTGGCGTCGCTTAGCCGATATTCGATGGCCACCGCCACCATGCCCGCCTGGGCAAAGCGCGCCGCGCGCGGATAGACCCAATTGGCCGCCCCGTCGGTCCAGCCGCCGCCATGCACCAGCACGATCGCCGGCCGCGGCCATTGGCCTGGGCCTGGGCTTGGGGTGAAAATGTGCGCCTCGATCAGAGCGCCGTCCTCGGACGCAAATTTCTCGATGCTGGGTGTTGGGGCCTGGGCGTGGGCGTGGGCGATCAGCCCCTGCAGCAGCAGAGCCGCCGCACCTATGATTGCGCGCATTCTGCGTCCCTCCTCGCCACTTCTTACGTTGACATCCTTTATCGACGCCACTACCTTTCCCATACAAGGTAGCTTATGCCAAACGCGGACGAACAATTTGCCGGCCTTCGCAAGGGCCTTCTGGAGTTCGCCATCCTGACCATCGTGTCTGGGCGCACCGTCTATGTTGGCGACATCCTGGCCACCCTCGCCCCGACCCCGTTCGCGACCCAGGAAGGCACGCTTTATCCCCTCCTGTCGCGCCTGAGGCGGGAGGAATTGGTGGACTACCAATGGGTCGAAAGCGGCGCCGGACCGCCGCGAAAATACTACCAGCTCACCGATAAAGGCGCCGCGCGCCTCGACGAGCTGGCCGCCTATTGGCGCACGCTCAACACCACGCTTCAGGACTTGGGGACGTAAGGGCATGGAACGCGTTGTCACCATCAACCTCAACGGCAACTCCTACCAGCTGGAGGAGCCAGCCTACGATGCCCTGCGCGCCTACATGGACGGCGCCCAGCGGGCGCTGGCCGACAACCCCGACAAGGCCGAGATCATTCGCGACCTCGAGCAAGCGATCGCTGACAAATGCTCGGGCTTTCTCGGTCCCGGAAGAACCGTGGTCGGCGCCGCCGAAATGACGCGCGTATTGACGGAGATGGGCCCGGTCGAAGGGGCCGGCGAGAAACCTTCCGATAGCGGCGCGGGGCCTGGCGATGATCGTTCTCGTCCACAGCGCCGGCTCTACCGCCTCTATGACCGCCACGCCTGGACCGGGGTCAGCGCCGGCATGGCCGCCTATGCCGGCATCGACGTCGCCTGGGTGCGCGTGCTCTGGATCTTGTCGGCGCTATTTACCGGCGGCTTCACGATACTGATCTATCTCGCGATGATATTCGCGGTGCCGGTGGCCTCGACGAACGAGGAAATCGCCGCCGCGCACGGCGCCCCCTTCAATGCCCAGGAGGTGGTTGAGCGCGCCAAGCGCGAATACGCCCGCTTCGCCGACGAAAGCGGTCCGCGCTGGCAAGCGCAGATGCGTGCGCAACAACGCCAATGGAACCGTCAGATGCGCGAATGGCGCCAATCCTGGGAACGCTGGGACCATGGCGGCGGCCCCGTGGCCCCGCCCCAACCGTCCGTCGGCTACGCGACGCGCATCTTTGCAGGCCTGATGGCGCTGGTGTTCAGCCTCATCACCGCCGCACTGCTGATTGCGTTTCTGTTCGCGCTGTTCTCGCTCTTGGCCACCGGCGGAATCTTCGGCTGGGAGCCTCCCGTCGACGTGCCTCTGTGGTTGACCATCGTGGTTCTGGCGATCGCTTACGCTGCGCTGTCCTCGCCGTTCAGCGTGCTGCGCCGCTCCTCCTACGCCACCGCCAGCGGCTATCCGAACG
>CAZNTI010000149.1:0-5690 GCA_964575885.1 uncultured Terricaulis sp. | reverse complement strand
GTACTACGCTCCATGGACTATGGAGGCTGTGAACGATCGCGCCGCGCTGAATAGCGTGCTCGCGTCGCTGCTAATCGAAACAGTGTTCGTGCTGGCGCTCTGTCGCGCCACCATCTTGGGAATTTTCGCTCCGCGCGCGCCGGCTTCTGCCTAAACCGCCCAGCCCCCGGGCCCGGCGCTGGCGCTCGGCGCCGAAGCCATGCGCGTAACGCCAGGCGCGGGCGCCAGCGGGGAGCGCACATCGTCGAACGTCAGCCATTCCGCCGCGCACGCATCGCGTGTGAACTTGAGCGCGCCGTAGCCGCGATTGCTGAGGTCGCACCAGGCCAGCGCCGGGTTGGCCGCGCGCATCGCCGCTTCGCGTTCGCCCGGCCCCGCCGCCGACAACGTGCGCTCGAACCCGGGCGAGGTGACGCTGCCGCCGGCGAACTCGATCGCCGCCAGCCGCGCGCCGCCCGCCGCGGCCAGATTGTTGAGCCAGCAATTGTGGCTGTCGCCGCTCAGCACCACCACGTTGTTGGCGTTGGCCGTGCACGCTTCAAGCAGGCGGGCGCGCGCGGCCTGATAGCCGCCCCAGCTGTCGAGGTTCCAGGGCAGGCCCAGCGCCATCAATTGCTCGCCGCCTTGTATGAATTGGCGCGTGCCGGCGGAGGCGCTTTCGGGCAGGAAGCGCGAAATCCCCGGCGCCACCATCTGCTCGCCCGTCACCAATTGCTGCGCCAGCACCTGCCACGTCTGCCCGCGCTGCTTCGACTGCGCCAGCGTTTCGCTGAGCCAGGCTTCTTGCGCGGCGCCGAGCAGGGTGCGGTTGGGATCGTCGAGCCGCTGCCGGAACGCGCCAATCGCGGCGGCCATCCCGGCGCCGCCCTGGGCCAGCTGGGGCAGCAGATCGCTGCGATAATCGAGCTGGCGGTCGCGCCCGATATGGCGGGTGTCGAGCAGCACGATGCGCGCGAGGTCGCCCCAATCGAGGCTGCGATAGATGCGCACGCCGCGCGGCTCCGGCCGGCGGATCGGCATCCAGTCGAAATAGGCCTTCGACGCCGCAGCGATCCGGTCGGCGAACGCGCCCTCGGTGTCGGGCTGATGGTTCTGCGCGCCGTCACGCCAGGTGTCGTTGGTGAGCTCGTGATCGTCCCACACCACCGCCATCGGTTTCAGCCGCCGCAGCTCCTGCAGGTCTGGGTCGGCGTGATAGGTGGCGTACCGCTGGTAATAATCCGAGAGCCGCACGATCTCGCCCAGCGGATCGATGAGCCGCTCGGCCACCGCTTCGTTCGCGTTGGGATACGTGCCGCGCGCATATTCGTAGATGTAGTCGCCGACGTGCAGCGCGATGTCGATGTCGGCGCGCTGCGCGGCGTGACCGTAGGCGTGGAAATAGCCGAACGGAAAGTTCGAGCACGAGAACAGCGCAACGCTTAAGCTTTCAACGCCGCCCTGCGGGGCGGTCATCGTCTGCCCGGTCGGCGAGGGGCCAGACGCGGAGAGGAAGCGGTAGAAGTAGCGCCGCCCCGGCGCCAGCCCGCGCACGTCCGCCTTCACGCAGAAATCGTTGGCGATGGAGGCGCTCGCCTGGCCGCGCTGCGCGACGGTTGCGAAAGCCTCGTCCTCGGCGACTTCCCAAGCGATGCGGCCATCGCCGGCGCCGACGAAGCGCGTCCACACCACCACGCCGTCGCTCAGCGGATCGCCGGAGGCGACGCCGTGCGTGAAGGCGCCGCGGGCGAGATTTTGCGCCCATGCGGCGCGCGGCGCGGCCGCCAGCGATGCTGCAACGAGAAAAGTACGGCGGGCAATCAGCATAGGGGTCCCCTCCAGGCCATGAACGACCGGGTAGCGCGCCTGTGCGACGTTTGCGTAACAGGCTTATTCGGCTGCCGCCGCCGCTGCAGGCTCGGCCTGCCGGTAGAGGAATTCGTGCACCGCCTGCGCCGACGGGTCGGGAATTTCCTCCTGCGGGATGTGGCCGACGTTTTCAAACATCACCAGCTGCGAACCGGCGATGGCCTCGCTGAACTGGCGCGCATGCTCGGGCGGCACCAGCCGGTCCTGATCGCCCGACATCACCAGCACCGGCATGTTGGCCAATGGCGCCAGCCGTTCGGGCGTCGCATAATTGCGCGAGCGGAAACCGAGCGTGATCTGCAGCAGGATATCGCGGTGGCCGGGGGCGCGTGCGAGCTCGGTGTAGCGCTGCACCATCGCGTCATCGACCAGGCTTGGATCGGCGAACGACGCCTCCAGCCCTTGGCGCACCAGCCGCGTGCTGTCGAGTTGGGCGAGCAGCGGGCCGGCCACCGGATTGCGGAGCAGGCGGAAGATCGGCGGCTCTTCGGCGGCCTCGGTGCGGGTGTCTTCCCAGCCGGAGGCGTCAACCAGGATCAGCGCTTCGACCTGCTCGGGGTGTGCGAGCGCATATTCCCACGCCACATTGCCGCCCATCGAGCTGCCGGCCAGCGCGAAGCGCTCCAGCCCCTGCGCGCGGGCGAACTCGGCGACGACGTCGCGGAAGCCCTCGATGCTGGCCTGATAGCCGGCCGGGGCCCGCGTCAAACCGTGGCCGGGCAGGTCGATTGAGATGATCCGGTAATCGGAAAGGCGGTTCTCGCCGGTGGCGAGCCGCTCCACCCACGGCTCCCAGGTGTGCAGCGAGGCTGAGAAGCCGTGAATGAGCAGGAGCGTTTGGCCCTCGCCCTGATCGCGGTAGTGCATGCGCACGCCGCCCGGCAGATCGACATAGCGCGAGGCGGCGTTTTCGTAGCGGGTGGCCAAGGTTTCATACGGGATGTCGGGGCGCTTCAGCGCGAAGAAGGCGCCGGCCGCAAGCGCCGCCAGCAGCCCCAGGATCGCCAGCACCCAGATCAGAAATCGCAGCATCGTCCATCCCCCACGTTGCGGCGCAGACTGGCCCCTGCGGCGCTTTCGATCAAGCGCGCCAGCCCACACGCCTGGCCCACGCTTCGAAATCGCTGCGCCGTTGCGCGAGGTCCGCGGGCGCGGTCTCTCCCTCCGCCGCCGACCGGGCGCGCAGCGCGGCGATGGTTTCCGCCAGCGGCGGCAGCCCGACGCTGGCGCGGCGTTCCTCTACCAGCGCCGGCTCGGCGATCGGCGCTGGCGACAGCGCGCCGTTCTCGTCCCAGTCGAACTGGGTCGCGAACAATTGCCCGCGGCCCTCGAATACCGCGATCCGATCCGACAAGTACGCCAGATCCACCACGTTGATCTCGCCGGCTTCGGCCGCGGCGGACATCAGCATCAGCGCGCGCCGCTGCAAATCCGGGCGCGAGATGGCGTGCTGGATGATCAGAAACGCCGCCGCGGTTGCGGCGTCGCCGACCGAGGCGCGCGTCGGCCAGCCCCCCAACGCCTCGATCGCGCGTTCCAGCAGCGCCGCGTTCTCCAGGTGCAGCGCTTCCATCTCGGGGTGATAGCCCGCAAACAGCGCGCCGCTTGCGGCGAGCCGTGTGCGCACCGCGTCGTCGCGCTGCGCGGCAGCGATGAGCGCCTGCGCCCAATCATGCATCGCCGCACACGGGGCAAGCTGGATCGCGCGGCAGCCGCAGCGTGCGCGCCTCGGCGCAAAGTCCGTCATAGAGCAGCAACCGCCCGGCGAGGCTTTCACCAGCGCCGGCGATCTCCTTGATCGCTTCCAGCGCCATGATCGAACCGATCACGCCGGTGAGCGCCCCGACTATGCCGACCTCCGCGCAGGTTTCGGCGTTCGGCGGCGGCGCCGGCACGAAGCAGCGATAGCACGGCAGGCGCTGTTCTCGCGGCAAGTGCTTGGTAGGGCCGGATTTGAAGGTGGCGACCTGCCCGTCCCAGCGGCCGACCGCGCCGGAAATAAGCGTAAGCGCGTTTTCATGGCAGGCCGCATTGACCGCAAAGCGCGTCGCGAAGGCGTCGGTCCCGTCGAGGACGAGATCGGCGCCTGCGAGCAGCCGGACGGCGTTGGTTTCGCTCAAGCGTTGAGGGCATGCCTCGATCGCGACGTTCGCGTTCAAGTCGCGCAGCGTCTGCGCGGCGCGCTCGGTCTTGGCGGCGCCCACGTCGGCGGCGCGATACACCACCAGCCGCTGCAGGTTCGACAGCGACACGGCGTCGTCGTCGATCAGCTTTATTCGGCCCACACCAGCGGCGGCGAGGTAAAGGGCGGCCGGAGCGCCCAGGCCGCCGACGCCGACCACCGCGACGGTCGCCGCCTTGAGGCGCTGCTGGCCGGGGCCGCCGATCTCCTTGAGCAGAATGTGGCGCGCGTAGCGTTCGCGTTCGTCGCCGCTGAATGACATCGCGGAACCGGTGCCCCTGGCGTGGCGTTAGCGCTCATGAGGAGCGTTGCGCCTATGAGCTACATCGACAAGAGCCTGGCCGCCAACGAGGTAATTGTGGTGCGCGGCAAATGGCCTTTGATTTTCTGGGTAGGGGCCTGGGCGGCGCTGATCCTGCTCGGCTGGGCGATCGTGGGCGTGCTGATATTCGCCCGCGCCGCGCTCCACATGTCGGTCACCCAGTTCGGCGTCACCGACAAGCGCATCGTCTTGAAGCAAGGCTGGCTCAATGTCCGGACCCAGGAGCTGGCGGCCGAAAGCGTCGAGGGTGTGGAACTCGTGCAATCGGTATGGGGCAAGCTGTTCGGCTATGGCCGCATCCGCGTGACGGGCACCGGCGACGCGCGTATCGTTTTTCCGCCGATGGCGCGTCCGATCGCATTCCGCCGCGCCATCGAGGCTAGCCGCGGGACCCGCACCGAGGTGCACATCGCACCGAAGGACCTGCGCGAGCTTGAGCATGCGGTCCAGAGGCGTCCCGGCTGAGGCGTGAAACCGCTCTCCCCCCTTCCTTCGTATTCAGGTAAACACCTGCTTGCGCCTCGGGGGACAGATGCCAGCCATCGCAGCAAAGTTCAGCGATCCCAGCATAACCGCCGGGGGTGAACGCCGCGCCGAAATCCCGCTCCACAGTCTCGATACGCTTTGGTTCAACACCGGCACGCTCTGCAATATCACTTGCGCCAATTGCTACATCGAGAGCTCGCCCCAGAACGATCGCCTGGCTTACCTGTCGCTCGACGAGGTGAAGGCCTATCTCGACCAGATCGAAGCCGATGCCTTGCCCACCCGCCTGATCGGCTTCACTGGCGGCGAGCCGTTCATGAACAAATCGATCATCGCCATGCTCGCCGAGGCGCTCGCCCGCGGGTTCGAGACTTTGGTGCTGACCAACGCCATGCGGCCGATGCAGCGCCACAAGGCCCAGCTGCTGCACTTGCGCGACCGCTTCGGCGAACGCCTGCGCGTGCGCGTTTCGCTCGACGATCCGCGCCCCGAATTTCACGACGCCGAGCGCGGCGCCGGCGGGTACGAAGCCACCATGGCCGGGCTTAAGTGGCTCGCCGCCAACGGCTTCACGGTTGAGGTGGCGGGCAGGGGCTTTGCGCACGAGCCGGAGGCCGCCCTGCGCGCGCGTTTCCAGGCGTTGTTCAACGGCATCGGCTTGAACCTCGACGCGTCGGATCCCGCGGCATTGGTGATCTTCCCCGAAATGGATGTGCGCGCCGACCCCCCCGAGATCACCGAGGCGTGCTGGGGCATCCTGCGCAAGGATCCTCGCGAGGTGATGTGCGCCAGCGCGCGCATGGTGGTGAAACGCCGCGGGGCCGCGCGCGCATCGGTGCTCGCCTGCACATT
>CAZNTI010000148.1:0-5699 GCA_964575885.1 uncultured Terricaulis sp. | reverse complement strand
GAAATTGCGTTCGGCCAGCGCATAGGCGAGGCGCAAGCCTTCGCCGCCGGCGGTGGAGCCCCCAGCGCGCAGATTGTCGAGCGCGGCCAGGATGCGCGCGCGCTCGTTGCCGGGGGTGGGTTCGAGCACGGCGCCCGCGGCGCCGGCATAGACCGCGATCGACACCCGGTCGCGCGGCCCGAGTTCCTCGAGCAGCATGCGGAAGCCCTGCAGCGCCAGCGGCAGCTTGTTCTGCGGGCTCATGGAGCCCGATACGTCGATAAGCAGGGTGAGATTGAGGGGCGGGCGCTCGCGCGGCGCGATATGGTAGCCCTGGAGCCCGATATGCACGAGTTGGCGGCCTTCCGCCCAGGGCGACGGCATCACCGTCACGTGCGTCGCGAAGGGCTGTTCGCGGGTGCGCGGCAGCGGATAATCGTAGCGGAAATAATTGATCAATTCCTCGATGCGCACCGCGTCGCGCGGCGGCAGTCGCCCCTGATTGAGCAGGCGGCGCACATTGGAATAGGAGGCGGTGTCGGCGTCGATCGAGAACGTGGACACCGGTTCTTCGGCGGCGATGCGGATCGGATTGGGTGCTGCGTGTTCGTAGCGTTCACGATCGACGGCGCCGGGGAGGGGCTGCGGCGCAGTCTGCGCGTATGGCGCTTCGCGGCCGACACTGGTGACCGGCGCATTGGCCTGGAAATCCCGGCGCACGAGCCGCGAGCCGCTGACGACGATCTCTTCGGTCTCGCTTGCCGCCGGCGTCGGCGGCGCAGAGAGGTCCGGCGCAGGCACGCGCTGCTCGGCGCCTGGCTGCGTCTGCGGCAGTTCGTTCAGCAGGCTTTCGGTGGTCAGCGTGCCGGACAGCTCGAGCTGTTCGCTTCGCGGCGGCTGCGGGCGCTGCGAAGGTTCGATCGGTTGCGGCGGCGCTTGCGCTGCACAAGCGGCGAGAATGAATGCGCACAGCACAAGGCTGACGCGGCGTGCGTCTTGAAGCATGGACAATCCCTCCCGAACCGCCCGGACGCGGATGTTGCGACGCGCCAGTCGAGCGCGGCGATCAGGGCGAGCATGGGGCGGGCGCGCGGCAATGTGTGCACACGTGCGCGTGATTCACGCGCTTGTGAGGCCACCATGCCCGATCATGCTCTTCGCCCGTCAGGCGAGCGCGCGACGTCAGGCCGGCGAGGCGCCTGACCGGGTTGTACAAGACATACTCTGCCTTCGATGCAGCCGCTCAGCGCCGGCGGCGTTCGCGTTCGGCGAGGCGGCGCTGTTCGGGAATCCAATCCCGCACCAGATCGCCCAGCACCGAGAGCGGCACTTCGCCGTTCAGCAGCACTGCATTGTGAAAGCCGCGCAGATCGAAGTCGGGCCCCAGCGCGTTGCGCGCCGTCTCGCGCAGCCGCGCGATTTCGCGCCGGCCCAGTTCGTAGCCGCACGCCTGGCCCGGCCACACCACATAGCGATCGACCTCCGTTGCGATGGTGCCAGGCGCATCGCCGGTGACCTGGGTCAGGTAGTCGATCGCCTGCTGGCGGGTCCAGCGTTCGGCGTGCAGCCCGGTGTCGACCACCAGACGCGCCGCGCGCCACAGCTGCCAGCGCAGGAAGCCGATGCGCCCGACCGGGTCGCCGTCGTAGAAGCCCAATTCGTCGGCGAGTTCCTCCGCGTACAATCCCCAGCCTTCGCTGTAGGCGTTGAACCAGACCAAGCGCCGGATCAGCGGCGCGTCGGTCAGTTCCTGCGCCAGGGCAACCTGGAAATGATGGCCGGGCACAGCCTCGTGATAGTCCTGCGTCGGCAGGTCGACGCGCGTCATCTCGGAGAGGTCGCGCAGATTGACGTAATAGATGCCGGGCGTCTGCCCATCGAGCGACGGCGAATTGTAGTAGGCGCCCGGCTGGCTTGCTTCCGCAAACGTCGGCACCCGGCGTACCTCAAGGCCCGCGCTCGGCAAGCGCCCGAACCATTGCGGCGCGCGTTCCAGCATGCGCGCGACGCGCCCCTGCACGTCGGCGATCAATTGCGCGCGGCCCTCGTCGCTGTCGGGATAGCGGTGGCGCGGATCGGCGCTGAGCGCCGCGAGGCGGGGGCCGACCTCGCCGTCGGTGAGGCCCACGCGGCGCAGCGCAATGTCGAGCGCGCGGGTGAGCGCCCCCACGCGCTCGCGGCCGATGGCGTGCACCTGCGCCGGTGAGAGCGCGGTGGTGGTTTCGAGCTTGAGAGCGGCGGCGTAATAATCCTCGCCCGCGGGCAGCCGCCAGACGCCGGCGTCCTCGGACGCGTTGGCGCGGTCGCTGCGCAGGAAGGCCAGCGCGCGCTGGTGCGCCGGCACGATGGCGTCGCCGACAATGGCTTGCGCGCGCGCCAGCACGGCGGCGTTGGGCTGGGCGCCCAATTTGGCGGCCAAGCTGGTGAGGTAGGGTTGGGCGCCGAGCGGCGTGCGCAGGATTTCGTCCAGCACCGCCGCGGTGGCGTCCATAATGAAACCCGGTGCGCGCACGCCGGCGGCGGCGTCGGCGCGGGCATGGGCGGTTTCCTGGTCGATGGCTGTGGCGACGGCGCTCAAGCGCTGGAGGTAGGCCTCGATCTCGGCGTCGTCGCCGGCGCCCTGGCGTTCGTCGAGGAACGAGGGCAGGCCTATGAAGGCGCTGTCGAGCTGGTTGAGGACATAGGGCTGGGCCCCGTCAAGCGGCGCGAAGCGGCCGAAATTGAACGCGGCGACGCCGACGGCGTTGCCGAAGTGCTGCTCCAGCACGGCGTGCGTGAGCTGTGCTGCGGGCGAGAGTTGGGCGCCGTCGAGTGCGCGCAGTTCGGCATAGCGGCGCAACGCAGCACCCCGCCGCGCATCCACCGCCGCCGGCGAACGATCGTCGAGGCGCGCGCTGAAGGAGCCGCCGGCTTGCGCCTCGCTGACCCCCGCAAGACTCGCGAGTTCGGGGCTGTCAGCCAGGATTTCCCGTGTCCAGTCAGACAGTCGTCCGTCGAATGCGGTCATCGGGCCGGGCCGGCGCGGACCGCAGGCGGTGAGCGTGAGCGACGCGCCAAGCGCCAGCGCCGATCGCCGCGTCACCCTCATGTCGTCCTCGCCTGCAGCACCGAATCCGGCTCCCGCATAGCACGGCGCGGGCGTGCGCCAAGCGCCGCTCAATTTGCGGCCCCCTGTTGCGGAGCGGGCGCAATCGTGGTTGGAGAGCGCTCACCATTAAGGGAACCCGCGGAGATACCCATGACGACCGCTGAAGGCGGCCAGCAGACGCTGGGCAGAATCCTCTTCTATCGTCAACTCGAGCCGCTCTCGATCGAGAAGCATCGGACGCTCGGCGTCAGCCAGGTTTCGAATCCGTTTTCGTTTCTGGCCGACACCCACCTGGTGCCGCTGACGGTGGACGAATTCGGCCTCGCCGCGGTGTGCTACCCGATCATCTTCGACACCCAGACCAAGACCCCGCTGGCGGTGATGGGCCTGCGTCCGGGCATGAACGTGTTCCTGGGCGTGGACGGCTCGCTCGACCCGGAAGTGTACCTGCCGGCGTTCGCGCGCCGCTATCCGTTCCTGCCGGTACTCGCCGGCAGTCCCGAGCAGCAACAGCAGAGCCCCGACGGCGAGCGCGTGCTGGTGTGCATCGACCGCGCCGCCAAGATGCTGTCGTCGACGCCGGAATTGCCGTTCTTCGAAGGCGACAAGCCCTCGCGCTACACGCAGGAAGCGATCCAGTTCTGCCGCGAGTTCGACATGCTGGGCCGGCGCACCCAGGAATTCGTGAAGCTGATGGATCAGCACAACCTGTTCGAGCTGACGCCGCTGGCGCTGCCGCGCGCCAAGGCCGACGGCACCCCCGACGAGCCGGTGAAGATTGGCGAATATCTGCGCATTTCGGAATCCAAGCTGAACCAGCTGCCGAAGGACACCTACATCGAGCTGCGCGACCGTGGCGTCTCGGCGGTGATGCACGCGCACCTCTTGTCGCTGGGCCTGTGGCCGAAAATCCTGTCGCGCGCCGCGCGTATCCAGGCCTCGACGCCGCTCAGCAACTGACGTCGTCGCCGCGCGCCTCTGGCGCCAGGCCTCCCCGGAACCTTACCGGCCTCACTCTGGCTGCGTCCTGGGGCGCGGCGGGCGCTCGCCGCCTCGCGCGACATCGAGGCGGCTTGGTGGCCCCGCCAGGGTGTGCAACTTACGTTTGCTATGGACGTATAGCAGCGAGCACGCGTCCCGTGTGACGCCGGGCGCCGTAAACGAGGATGACGCAGGTGAGGGTTCTGATCGCGGCATGGGCGCTGGCGTTCGCCCTGGCGACGCCAGCGCTCGCACAGCCGGTGCGCACGCCGCACGTGGAGGCGCAGCTCCACGCCGCGCGCGCCGCGGTCGCGCCGGGCGAAACCTTCACCGTGGTGCTGCGCCAGACCATCATCCCCAACTGGCATACGTACTGGCTCAATCCCGGCGACGCCGGCGAGCCTACCGTGATCGACTGGCGGCTGCCGGAAGGGGCGCGCGCCGGCCCGATCCAGTGGCCGATTCCGGACGCGATCCCGTATCTGGGACTGGTCAATTACGGCTATTCCAACGAAGTGCTGCTGCCGGTGTCGCTCACCATGCCGGCGTCGGCGCGGCCGGGCGACACCGCCCGCTTCCGCGCCGACGTCACCTGGGTGGTGTGCGAAAACGAGTGCGTTTTCGAAGACGCCGCGCTCACGCTCGATGTGCCTGTGGCGGCGGCGGGCCGCGACGATCCGCAATGGGCCCCGCGCATCGCGGCGGCGCTGGCGGCATTGCCGCAGCAGCGCCCCGACGTGCGCGCCGCCATCATGGCGGGCGATCCCGCGCGCCTAGATGTGGCCATCCCTAATCTGGGCGAAGTGCGCAATGCGCGCTTCTTCCCGTTCGAGGGCGATCCGGTGCTGGCGTCAGCCCCGCAGCGTCCGCGCGTCGGCGCAGGCGGCTTAAGCTTCAGTCTCACGCCCGGCGTGGTTGAGAATCTCGGCGAGGTCGCGCTCGCCGGGCTGGTCGCGTTCGAGCAGCGTGACGGCGAGGCATGGGTGCGGCGCGCCATCGAGATCGAGGCGCAGCCTGGGGAACGGCCGCTTGCCGGCGTCAGCGACCGCGGCGCGCCGATCTCGCCCGATCACCCGCTCTCGGTGATCGAAGGCGGGGCGGGCGCTGCGCTCGAGGCGCCGGGCATGACCGCGATCGCGCTCGGCGTGGCGCTTGGCCTTGCTTTCCTTGGCGGGCTCATCCTCAACCTCATGCCCTGCGTGCTGCCGGTGCTTTCGGTGAAGGCGCTGGCGTTCGCAGGCGGCGTGCAGGCCGGGCAAGCGCGCCGGCATGGCGTGTTCTACTTCGCCGGCGTGATGCTCACCTTCATGGCGCTGGCGCTGCTTTTGATCGCGCTGCGCGGGGCCGGAGAAGCGGTAGGCTGGGGTTTCCAGCTGCAGGCGCCGTGGGTGACGGCGGGCCTGGCGCTGTTGTTCTTCGTGATTGGTTTGAACCTGCTTGGCGTGTTCGCGTTCGGCGGTTCGCTGCAGAATGCCGGCGCAGGGCTTGCCGCGCGCAGCGGCGACGCCGGCGCCTTCTTCACCGGCGCGCTGGCGGTGATCGCCGCGACCCCATGCACGGCGCCGTTCATGGCCGGCGCGGTCGGCGCTGCGCTGACCCACACCGCGCCGGTCACGCTGGCCATCTTTGCGGCGCTGGCGCTGGGCTTTGC
>CAZNTI010000147.1:0-5700 GCA_964575885.1 uncultured Terricaulis sp. | reverse complement strand
AGAAGAAGCTGTTCTTCAACCTGCGCCGGCTGAAGGCCCAGATGTCCGCGCTCGAAGAGGGCGACCTGCGTCCCGAGCACGTCGCCAGCATCGCCCATAAGCTTGCGGTCACCGAAGACGAAGTGGTGTCGATGAACCGGCGTCTAGGCGGGGGCGGCGACGCCAGCCTCAACGCGCCAATCGGCGGCGCCGGCGGCGAGGGCGAAAGCGAATGGATGGACTGGCTTGCCGACGACACCGAGGGCAACCAGGAAACCCGCCTTGCCGACACCGAAGAATTTGGCGCCCGGATGACACTGCTTGAGGAAGCCATGAGCGAACTCAGCGAGCGGGAGCGTCATATTATCGAAGAGCGGCGCCTCAAGGACGAGCCCTCCACGTTGGAGGATCTCTCCAAGGAGTACGGCGTCAGCCGCGAGCGGGTGCGCCAGATCGAGGTGCGTGCGTTCGAGAAGCTTCAGAAGGCGATGAAGCGGCGGGCCGGCGAGCGCGGGCTGCTGGTTGAAGCGGAAGCTTGACCAGCGACCGGCGGTGCGGCGCCCATGGGTTAATGTCGCCGCGATCGCTGCGCTTGGGCGAGCGTGCGTGACACTCAAAGCCCCCGCGGCTATATCGGCGGCGGGGAGTCGAGGATCGCATGCAGGGGCCGAGCAACCTTATCCTGTTGTTCTACGACGGCTTCGAACTGCAAGCTGAATCCGAATTGCTGCCGCAAATGAAGGCCTTTGCGCGCCGGCACGTGCGCTGGGCGTGGCGCACGATACGGCGCATGCAGGTCAAGACCGGCTACTACACCGCATTCCTCAATCTGTGCCTGGCGCTGCGGCGCGCCGGCATGGACGTACGCGTCAACGACTTCGCCACCGCGCGTCAGCTCCCCGAGCATCCGATTGGCGTCTGCGGCTATCCCACGGTCCTCGCCAAGGTCGACGCGCTGCCCAACCCGCGCATTATCGGCCCCGGTCCCTATGGCTCGCCAAGCGAAAACCCCACTCTGCTGCAGGACACCCGCATCCGCGGCTACATGCAGCGCTGCCAGTGGATGAAGGACCTGTTCGCCCGCCTCTATGGCGAGGAGAAGCTGTTCAGCTGGTTCCGCGGTTTCGACGTCCAGGATTTCGAGGACACCCGCAGCGTGCCGAAGACCTACGACGTGCTGGTGTACGATAAAATCTATCACCATCGCGAGGCCAACCTCGCGCGCACCATCACCCCGTTCCTGGCGCAGCTCGACGCCCAGAATTTGCGCTACCACATGGTCGTCTACGGCGCTTACAACAACGACGACTACATCGCCGCGTTGCGGGTCAGCCGCTGCCTTGCCTTTTTCGCCCATTCCGAAACCCAAGGTCACGCCTACCAGGAGGCGATGGCGATGAACACGCCGGTGTTCGCATGGGACGAAGGCGTCTGGCTCGATCCGCTTGCCGCCGAGCTTTCCAGCGAACCGATCCCCTGCACGTCGGTGCCGCATTTCGACGAACGTTGCGGCGTGCGTTTCAAGGCCGCCGACATGCTCGACGCCTGGTCGCGGTTTTGGCCGAAGCTCGACACCTTCACGCCGCGCGCGTTCGTTGCGGAAACGCTGAGCCTCGATCGCTCAGCCGAGCTTTACATGAAAGCCTACCGCGAAGCCGGCGCTCCAGCGCCGCGCCCCGAGACCGCGGCAGCGAGCGAAACGGTCAGTTCCTGAAATCAGGCCGCTGCTGGGCGCCCGAATAGCCGAAGCGCGGCGGCGCAAAGCGTTGCAAGCGCGGCTGCGCCGGCGCGGTCTGCTCGGCCGCAAACGCATACGTAGCGGCGGCGAAGAACAGGATCGTGTGCAGCGAGAACGGCCCGATAATGTTTTCGGTGAAGGCGCGCGCGATCATGGTCAGAAACACCACCGCGAAGAACGCGATCGGCAGCGACGGCGAGAGCACGATCCGCATCAGGTACTTGACCCCGCCGGCGGCCATGGTGAGCGCGAACACGGTGAGGCCGACGAAGCCGGTATCGACGGCGACGTCTCGGAACGCCTGGTGAAAATTGAACGTGCGCCCGTCCATGATCCCGGTGAGCCGCTGCAACGCGATGGTCTCAGTGGAGTCGCCCATCCAAATCACCTTGTAGCCGTGACCAAGCAGCGGCCTTTGGGCGATGAGATCGTCGGCGCGGTCCCACAGCAGCGTGCGCCCGGTCAGGGTCGGATCCTTGTCGAGCGTCTCGACGAGAAAGTAATTCATTCCGGCCAGCAGTTCCGGGATCACGAACAGCAGCGGCGACACGATCACCACGGCGCCCACCAAGGTGGCCAGGCGCCCGCTGCGCGGCAACCGCTCGAGCACCGCAAGCGCGATGAGCAGCGCTGCGCCTACCGCGCCCAGAACCACCGCCGTCGCGGCGTTGGACTGAGCCAGGATGAAGAGCGCCAACGGCAGGCACAGAATGGCGATCCATCGCAGCAGCGGCGACAGCCCGCGCAGCATCACCAGCGTCAGCGCCGAGAGCAGCAGCAGATAGCCGATGTAGGCGATCTGGTTCTTTGAGCCGGTAAGCCCGATCAGCACCGGTCCTTGGATGGAAGATCCCTCGCTGCCGTCGAGAATGCACAGGACCAGGAACACGAACATCGACAGCACGAGGGCGATGATGAACTGGCGCGGACTGAGCAGCCGGGCCAGCGCCACGCCCATGATGGCCGTGAAGAGGAATTGAAGGCCGTAGCGAAGCGACACCGCCGGCAGATGCGACCACAGCGCCGAAAGCGTCGCCAGCAGCGGCAATAGCAGCAGCGGCCACCAGTGCACGATGATTTCGAGAAAGGTCTGCGGATACCGCAGTATCAACACGCCGATGAGCCCGAACTGCGCCAGGATCAGCAGCGGCCCGATCGCCGGCACCTGCGTCGAGATCATGATAAAGATCAGGAACGCCGCAATTTCGGGCAGGTACTTAATCGTCAGCATTGGCCCAGCCTGGGACGGATCCCGCCGTCCGCTGCAAGTCCTAGCCCGCCGCCGCCGTTAAGGCTATCGGCCCTCTTCCCGCCCGCGCTGCTCCGGCGACAACACCGCGCTTATCAGCTTGCCTTCGGCCGCGTAGTCCTCGCGCATGCGCTCCAGAAAACGCGACTGCGCCCGCGCCAGGTCGTCCGGCGAGGTGCAGTCAGCCAAGGTTTCAAGCTGGTCTGCGTAGGCGTGCATGCGCCGCGCCCAGAAGCGCGCCGCCTCGAACGCCAGACGCTGGCCGACCAGGAACGGGGCGCTCGCCGGGTTGAGCAATGGCGCAATCGGCGCGCTGTCGGCGGCGGCCGTGCGCTCGGTGCGTTTGACGGTCATTGGGGGCCCTCCTGCGTACTGACCAGCGGACGCCGCCGCACCGACCGGCGGTGCGGGCGACCGCCCGATCCTGGCCTTGGCCCACCCCGCGGCCGGGCGCGTTGCGCGCGATCAATCAGTTCGCGGTCAGGCGCCGAATTCGCGCTCCAGACGCTGGACGTTGATAACCTCCACCGCGGCGCGGGCCTGATCCACGGAAACCCCACCGCTGCCACTGGCGGTCACCGACACGCCGCGGCCGATCACACCGAACGAGGCGGCCCCGTTTTTGGTGTCGGCCTCTTCGTTGTAGACACGGCCGTCAATGGTCTGAACCCGGGTGTAGCCATCCGCCGTCTGCGAATTCTGCTGCACGTTCATGCCCTGGGCCATGCCGGCAATGCCGCCCATCGCCCCCAATTGCACGATTTCGACCCGCAGCCGGGCGTTGCCGTTCTCGTACTCGCCCTCGGCGGTGGCCATGCCCATCGCCGCGCCCGAGGATGCGCGCGTGAGCGTAAAGCCGCCCGGCAGCGATTGCGGCAGTTGCGCCTGCAGCCGCGCCGGATCGACCGCGCCCGCGCCGCTGCCGCCTTGCGCGGCTTGGCTTGCGGCCTGCTCCAGGGCCGACATGTCCAGCGTGCCGCCGCCCGGAAGCTCCACCTTGACCTCACCGGAATTCGCCGGCGCGCTTTGCCCGATGGTAAAGCCCGGCGCGCCGCCGAACCCGCCCACCGCGGTGCGCACCGCGCCCACCACCACGCCGATCACGATCCACACCACGATCGCGACCACGATTATGGTGACCAGATAGCCAACCCGCTTGTCTTCTGGCGTCTTCATCAGCCGCGGCAGGCCGATGTAGAGGAGGAACAACGAGTACAGGCCGAGAATGGCCAAAATGGAAAGCGGCGGCAGGATCGCGAACACGCCCGCGACGAAGCCCGCCGTCGAGCTGTAGGCGGACAATTTGTGGGCCTGGCCGATGTCCTGCTGAGAGCCGAAGTTCGGCGCCAGCGCATTGGTGATCAGCGCCAGCACGTAAACGCCAAGCAGGCCCATCGCCACCTGCAGCACCGCGCCCACGACGCCGGCCATGATCGGCACGCGGTAGCTGAAGCCGGGCATGGACACGCCGAAGATTGAGGTCCCGATAAAGGCGCAGATGGCGGCGATCGCCGCCAGCGGCAGCACATAGCCCATGTAGAGCTTACTGAGATCGGCGGGCTCGCCGGCGACGACGTCCCACTCGCTCTGCGGCTTCAGCAGGATATTCTGAACGCGGGCGATAATCCCTTGCGCGCTCGCACCTGGTTCGATGGTCATGGACGCCCTCCCTCGCTTGCGGCCGACTCGCGAGGGAAGCTAGGCGCTTTGGCCGATCAGGTCACGCAGCCGGCGAGCGCGAACAGCACGATCCCGGCCACCAGCGAAGCCACGGTTACGGTGGCGGCGTAGGCGAGCGCGCGATCTTCTGGCGCTTTCATCAGGATCGGCAGGCCGCGGTAGATCAAAAACACCATGGCCGCGAGTGCGAACAGGGAAAGCCACCACAGCGGCGGCCAAAGCGAGAACACGCCTGACAGGAAGGCTGGCGTCAGCGAATACGCCGCCAGCTTCTGCGCCGCCAGTTCATCCGGAAGCGCATCAAAGTTCGCCGCCGCCGCGTTCACGATGAAGCCCAGGGCGTAGACCAGCGCGATCGTGACCAGCCAGGTGGCGAAGGCGCTCACCACCACCGCGCCGAGCGGCTCGCGCAGCGCTGCATCACCGAAAACGTAGCCCCCGATAATACCGCAGACCGGCGGTATCAGCGCCAGCGGGGCCACGTAGCCAACCAGGATGTGAGGGACGGTCGTCGCCTCAGCGCGGATCTGCTCCCATTCCTTCTTGGGCTCGCTCAAGAGCCCCCACGCCCGCGAGAGGATGAACTCGGACCGGCGCAGCGCCTCCCGTGCGCGCACGCGCGCGTCCTCAACATTGAAGCGGGCCCCGCGCCGCGGCGGCTGGTCATGATCGGCCGACATGTGCTCTCCCGGGGCGCAGGCAACCCATTGCGGGCGCCTAAGTCAACCGCGCTGGGCGCCTTTGGGGCGGACGCTATCGCAAGAGGCGAGCGCGCTTACGCCTTGAACGGGTCGCGCATCAA
The DNA here is from genome assembly GCA_964575885.1 of uncultured Terricaulis sp. Lineage (GTDB taxonomy): Bacteria > Pseudomonadota > Alphaproteobacteria > Caulobacterales > Aquidulcibacteraceae > Vitreimonas. The sequence goes on along the minus strand of CAZNTI010000147.1, from coordinate 252 downwards.
GATGACGTCGTCGCGCTCGGGGCTGGTGGAGACGAGTGCTGCGGGGCAGCCGATCAGCTCTTCGATGCGACGTATGTATTTGATCGCCTTGGCCGGCAAATCCTTGGACGAACGCGCCCCGCGCGTGGTCTTCTTCCAGCCGTCGAGGGTCTCGTAAATCGGCTCGACTGCGGCCTGATCCTTCACGCCGGCCGGCAGATAGTCGATCACCTTGCCGCCCAGCCGATAGCCGACGCAGATTTTTACGTCCTC
>CAZNTI010000146.1:0-5748 GCA_964575885.1 uncultured Terricaulis sp. | reverse complement strand
CGGCGCCGCGCTTCTGATTTTGGGCGGTTTGGGGGCGGCGGTGTTTCTGCTGCGGCCGCCGCCGATCGACGCGGAAACACTTTGCCGCACGGACGCGCCTATCGCTGCACACACGCTGGTGCTGGTCGACGCCACCGACAGACTCGAGCCTCGCCACCGGCGCAAGCTGCGCGCCGTGATGGCGCAGGAGCGCGCCCGTCTCGCGCAATATGACCGTCTGACGGTGATGAGGATCAACGTCCGTCGCCCGCAGGAACCGACGATCCTGTTTTCGCGCTGCCTGCCGCGCCCGCCAGAGCAGACCAACCCGCTGTTCGAGAACGCGCGCGTCACGCACGAACGCTGGGAGGAAGCGTTCGCCGGCGCGCTCGACGATGCGCTGCGCAGCGCGCAATCGTCGGGGCCCGCCCGCGCTTCCCCCATTGTCGCCGGCTTGCGGGCGGCGGCGGCCGATCCTGATTTCGGCGCCGAAATCGCTAACCGGCGTCTGGTGCTGGTTTCCGATTTGCTGGAGCACGATCCCGAGGGGTTTTCGCTCTATGCGGCGGGCGCCGACTACGCGTCTTGGCTTGCGCTGCCGGGCAGCGAGGCCCCGGACCTGTCGCGCGTGGCGCTGCGCATCATCCCGCTCGACCGCCCGGATCAGGCAGCACGCCAGGCTTATGCACAGGAACGCTTCTGGACGGCGTTCTTCGACGCCACCGATGCCGATAGCCTCACAATCGACCCAGCGCCTTGAGGGTGAGAAATCTCCCGACTCACTCTACCCATGGTCTGGGGCAGATGGAGAGTCCGGGTGCAAATCTACAAATGGCAGGGCGCCAGCGGGCGCTGGTACGATTTCGAAGTTGCGCGCGCAAAGCGGGCGTGGGAGCCCACGGGCGGCATCTACATGTTTGTAAAACCGCCCGAATCCATGGCGCACGATTGGGGCGGACCCATTACGCTGTTCGTCGGCCGCTCCGAGAGTTTTGCGGTGACGCTGGCGCGGCACGAGATGTGGCAGGCAGCTGAGCAGCTCGGCGCCCGGGAGGTGCATCTGTTGGCGATCCGCGATGCGCAAACGCGCGAGCGCGTCGAAGCTGACATTCTCGAAGCCCAGCGGCCGATCCTCAACCGCAACCAGCTGCGGCGCGTTGCTTAACGCATCGCCGCGGCGGCGGCAGCGGGAAAATCCGTAAACACGCCATCGACGCCGGCGGCGCGGAATATGCGCAGTTCGGCGTCGATGTTCCCATGCTGGCGCAAATGCTCTGGCGCACCGGCGTCGCCAAGGCGCAGCTCGGTCGGCAGGAAATAATTCTCGGCGCGAAATGTCCACGGATGCACCACCAGCCCCGCCGCGTGCGCGCGCGCGACAAGGTCGGTCGGCGCCAACAGCCGGTTTTGAGCGTCACGCGGGATGATCAGCGACTTCTCGGGGCCAAGCCCGCGTGCATAGGTGGCGATCTCGCGCAGACCGGCATCGCTCAGGAGTTCGCCAGGCGTGCTGCCAGCGATATCCCACGGGCCGGCGTCGGCGGCCATTAGCTGCACGCAGGACCAGCGCAGCGACGACATCTGCGCCAGCCTGCGCAGCGGCCAGGTTTCGAAACACTGGACGAACATACGATCGGCGACCGCCTGACCGCCGTTGGCGCCGACAGTCGCCGCCAGCACCGGCGTCGGATCAAGGCCCTGGTCGCGCAGGAAGCTTGGATGCTTCAGTTCCGGATAGACGCCCACCCCGGCTGCGTTCGCCAACGCGATCACCTCCGCCAATGTCGGAATTTGATCCTGGCCGTCGAACGCCGTGTTGGCGGGCCGCAGCTCCGGCAGCCGCTCCTTGCAGCGCAACGTCTTGAGTTCCGGCAGCGTGAAATCCTCGGCCCACCAGCCGACGGCAGCCTGACCGTCGACCACCTTCTCGACGCGCCGATCCGCGAACTCTGGCCGCGCCGCAACATCGGTGGTTCCCGATATCTCGTTCTCGTGGCGGCACACCAGGACGCCGTCGCGCGTCATCACCAGATCGGGCTCGATGAAATCCGCGCCCTGGGCGATCGCCAGTCTGTACGCGGAGAGCGTATGCTCGGGACGCTCGCCGCTGGCGCCGCGATGGGCAATAACGAGCGGCCGCGACGGCGTCGCTAAAGGTGCGCTCACGCTCGCGCACCCGGCCAGAACGCCCCCACCGACCAAAACATCGCGCCGCCTCATAGCCGCTCGTCTTTCGGCGCAAGCCGCGTCATGAGCAGGCCCGTGAACGCCATCGCCGCGCCGTAGTACATCGCCAGCCCGCCGTAAACGCCGTCGAGCGCCGCATCGAGGTTCGGAAAGACCATTGCGAACTCCTGCGTCAACACGCCGTTGAGCAAGAGACTTGGAAAGGCGATCGATACGGCCGCCTCGCCCTCATCGCCGCGCGCAGCGCCGAGCATGCGCACGCACAGGAAGGTCAGTCCGGCCCCGATTGCAGCCGCTGCGGCGAACAGCAGGTAAGGCGGCGCCACCGAAGGCGCAAAGAACGCATCGCCTGCAAAGCGAAAAAGCGCCGCATTGACGAGCCACAGCACGAAGCCGATGGCCATTGCGCGTAAAATCATCGCGTCCCCCGTTCGAGCCGCCCAATCCGGCGGCGAGCGCTTTGCCTATCCCCGCATCAATTCCCGCGATATGATCACGCGCATGACTTCGTTCGTCCCTTCCAGAATACGGTGCACGCGCAGGTCGCGCACAATGCGCTCGACCTCGTAGTCGGCCAGATAGCCATAGCCGCCGTGCAGCTGCAGCGCCTGGTCGGCAACCTTAAAGGCGGCGTCAGTGACGAAGCGCTTGGCCATGGCGCAATACTTGGTCGCGTCCGGGGTCTTGGCGTCGAGCTTGGCGGCCGCCTGGTGCAGGAGCGCACGTGCGGCGGCGAGCTCGGTTTCCATGTCGGCGAGCACGAACTGTGTATTCTGGAACTCGGCGATGGCTTTGCCGAATTGCTTGCGCTCCTTGACGTAGGCGAGCGCACGGTCGAGGGCGTCTTGAGCGCCGCCCAATGCGCACGCGGCGATGTTCAGGCGCCCGCCGTCGAGCCCCTTCATTGCGTACTTGAAGCCCTCGCCCTCGGGCCCGAGCCGATTTTCAGCCGGCACACGGCAATTCTCGAAGTTCACGATCGCAGTGGGCTGCGCGCGCCAGCCCATCTTGTCCTCGGCCTTGCCGAATGAGAGCCCCTCGGCGCCGTTCTCGACCAGCAGGGTCGATATTCCTCTAGGGCCGTCCTCCCCGGTCCTGCACATCAGCACGTAGAGATCGGAAAAGCCGGCCCCGGAAATGAACGCCTTGGAACCATTGACGATGTAGGCGGAGTTGCCGTCGGGCTTGGCGGAGGTACGCAGCGCAGCGGCGTCCGATCCTGAGCCCGGCTCGGTCAAACAATAGGACGCAATGGTTTCCATGCGCGTGAGTTTCGGCAGCCAGGCCGCGCGCTGTTCCTGGCTTCCGAAGGCGTCGATCATCCACGCGCACATGTTGTGAATGGAGAGGAAGGCGGCGGTGGCGATGCAGCCACGCGAAAGCTCTTCGAAAATCAACGCCGCATCGAGACGCGAGAGTCCTGAGCCGCCATGCTCCTCGCCGACATAGATCCCGGCAAAGCCCAGCTCCGCGAGCTCCACCAGCACGCCGCGATCGAGGCCTTCGTCCTCCCAGCGTGCAGCGTTGGGGCGCAAGCGCTCCATGGCGAACGCACGCGCGGTGTCGGCGATCATGGCTTGGTGTTCGCTAAATGTGGCCGCCATCGTTGTCCTCCCGGCTTGGCGTATAGCGCGCTCGCGCGCGGGAACCAGCCTCGACGCTCCACGTTTAGCACCATGGCGGCGCGTCCGCCTGAATGGAGGTATCCCATGCTGAAATCAATGCTGGGCGCAACGGCGGCTCTGGCGCTCATAGGCGCCGCGGCCTGCAGCCAAGGCCCTAACGAGGAAGCCGGCGAAGCCGCCGACAGCGCATACGAGCAGGCCACGACCGGCGCCACCGATCCAGGCCAAGGCCCGATGGAAGAGGCTGGCGAGCAGATCGACGAGGCCACCGACGGCGCGCCCGCGGGCGCCACGACGCCGCCTGCCGAGACTACGCCTCCGGCCACGACGCCGTAACACTCCCCGTAGCGGCCAAAGTCCGTTGCCGTTGAACTCCCCTCGGGCCAGAAGCCCCGAGGGGAGTTTCGTTCATGAGACTAAGCGCGCTGCCGCCCGCTCTCGTGCTTGCGGCCGCGATTGTCGCGGGGGCGTCAATGGACGCAACCATAAAGTATCTGGTGCAGAGCAATCATGTGCTGGTGGTGACGTTGGGGCGCTACGCCTTCGCCACGCTGTTCACGCTCGGCATTTGGCTGCACGCCGGGCGACCGCGCATCAGCGCCGAGATGTGGCGGGTTCACACCGTCCGGGGTGTGCTGATCGCAGGCTGCGCGACTAGCTTCTTCTGGTCACTCACGGTGCTGCCGCTTGCAGAGGCGGTCACGCTCTCCTTCGTCTATCCGCTGATCGTGCCGTTCGTCGCCGCCGCGATGATCGGCGAGCGCGTGCGCGCGAGCAGCATGGTGGGCGCCGGGATCGGATTTGTCGGCGTGGTGATCGCCGCGCAAGGCGCACCTCCGCTGACTGCTAATCCGCTCCATGGCCTGGGCGTTGCTGCGGTGCTGGTGTCGGCGGCCCTGTTTGCGGTGGTGATGGTGATGCTGCGCGCGCGGGCGCAATCTGACGGCGCGCCGATCGTAGGCTTGATGACAAGCCTTGTGCCCGGTCTCATCCTGCTCGGGCCGACGGCGGCATTTGCGAGCGCGCCCGACCTCGCGGCTTGGCCCGTGTTTTTGCTGATGGGCGCGTTCGCGGCGGGGTTCATGTATCTGATGGCGCGCGCCTACGCCGCCGCGGAAGCACAACAGCTGGCCCCGATCCACTACACCGAACTCGTGTGGGCGACGCTGCTGGGCTATGTAGTCTTTCAGGAGACGCCGCGGGCGCAGGTTTACGCCGGCGCGGTGCTGATCATCGCCGCCTGCTTGTACGCAACCTACGACGAGCGCCGCCTCGCCCGCTTGAAGGAGCCCAAATGAGCAATCCCGCCGACGCCATGCCGTTCGCCCGCCTGATGGGCGTCGAAGTGCGCGAAGCAAGCCCGGAAAGGGTCGTGGCCGACCTCGTGGTGCGCGACGATCTGTGCACGGCGGGCGGCATTCTGCACGGCGGCGCGATCATGGCGCTGGCGGATTCGGCGGGCGCGATCGGCGCGTTCATGAGCTTGCCCGTGGGCGCGCTCGCCACCACCACGATCGAAAGCAAAACCAATTTCCTCGGCGCAGCCAAAGCCGGCGCCCGCATCAGCGCGGAAGCAACGCCCGTGCACAAAGGCAAACGCACCAGCGTCTGGCAGACCCGCATCACCGATGAATCCGGCAAGCTGCTGGCGCTGGTCATCCAGACGCAGATGGCGCTTTATCCGAGCTGAGGCCTTGCGCCTCACGCCGCGTTGGCTTGCGCTTTCTTGGCGACATCCTCGGCGCGGCGGCCGGTGACCTCGACCATGTGGTCGAACGCGGCCTCGAAGGTTGCCAAACCTTGCGTGATCGACCTGAGCTCGATGATGAAATTCTGCCGCTCGGCGTGGGGCAGATAGACCTCCACCTTGTCCCAGCCCGGCCAGCCTTCGCGGCCCTCGAAGCCGAGGATTTGCCCATTATGGCTCGACACCGCGGAATTTATTTTCGGCGTACCC
>CAZNTI010000145.1:0-5750 GCA_964575885.1 uncultured Terricaulis sp. | reverse complement strand
GTTGCTCAGTTTCGCCATCGCCTGCGACCATACACGCATTCGCCGCCCGGCAAGCAGCGCCGCCGCTCCGCGGGGGCTTGCGCCCGGCGTTGCGCCGGCGCCACTGTTGCGACCGATCGCGCGATTCCACACTCCCGCCCCGTTTCGGCGTTACCGGCCAGCCATGCTCATCCGCACGCTCATCGGCGTCCTACTGATCGCCTCCGCCACCGCCCCAGCCGCCGCCCAGCAGCCGCGCCAGGGCCAAGCCCAGCAGGAGGAAGCGCCGCGCGGCGGCGAGGAATGGTACCGCACGCAATTGGTGGAGCTCTCGGAAGTGCTCGGCGGCGCGCATTATCTGCGCATCCTCTGCGCCGGCCGCAGCGATCAGATGTGGCGCGACTACATGCGCGGCGTGATCTCGCGCGAGCCGCAATATAACGGCCTCCTGGTCGAGGGCTTCAACCGCGGCTACCGCAGCGAGGAAGCCCGGTTCCCGGTGTGCGACGCCACCACGCGGCAAATGGAGGCCGAATTGCGCGCGCGCGGCCTGCGGGTTGCGCAAGCGCTCAGCGCCCGGCACGCCGAATGAGCGCGCCCGGCGAAGACGAACTCAAGGCGCGCGCGCTGGATCTGGTGCTCGACGCCTGGGACAAAGGCCTGCGCGAGGGCGTCGAACCCGAGGTGCTGGCGTCGGTCGCGATTTTCGCCGCGCTTGCCGACATGGTCGACCGCTTCGGCGAGGACGCGGTCTCGGCGTTCTGTGCAACGCTGCCGGAAAGGGTGCGCCGCGGCGAATTCTCACTCGGCAAGGCCAACGACAGCTAAGCCCGCCCGCGCGTGGCCCACACCGCCTCCAGCCACGCCTGCGGCGGGGCCTTGGGATCAGGCGCGCCGATGCGGGCCAGGAAGAGATGTCGCGCGATCTCGGCCTGACGCTCGATATTGAAAGACGCGAACGCCGCCTGCGGCGCCGGCGCGTAGCGATAGGCCGATCGCCCCACCGCCTTCATCTTCGCCGCCGCCAGCACCACGCCGCGCGCAGCCTGCCAGACATGCGCCAGTTCGTGCACGAACCAACCCTGCGCGTCTGGCTCGGCGCCCGCGAAATCGCGGTGCGCGCGCCAGTGCGAGAACACGATCGTGCGGCCGAACGGCACCATCGCCCCGAAGCCGAGCGCCGGCGCCTGCAGCACGCGCACGCGGGGCCAGGCGATGTCGTCGCCGAACATGACCCGCCCCAGCCGCTCCTCGCCGCCGCTGAGGCCGCGGCGTTCGAACAGCGCCATGAGATCCGCACGCTTCATCGCCCCACTATGGCGCCGAAGCGCGGCCAAAAGAGAGCGGCCATAAACGAGAGGCGCAAAAAAGAGCGGCCCAGTCTGGGGGACTGGGCCGCGGCGCGCGCGAAGTGCGGGAGGCGGAGCGCGCTCAGTCGAGGACGCTCACGGCGTGCGTGTCACTTCGTAGGTTCCGGTTTGGGTGCGGGTCTCGCCGTTACGGCCGGTGACGCTGCGATTGATGACGCCGGTACCGTCGCCATTGCCGACGCGCTCGCGATCGACGGAGCGGCTCGAGCCGTCAGGGTAGGTCACGTCGCGATCGACGATCACACCGGTCTCGGTGCGGGTGCGGGTCTGATCCCAGCTGGTCTGGCCGCCATTGCGGTTGGTGACCACGCCGCTCGATGCGCACGTCCCCTCGGCGCAGGCGGTGCTCGACGAGCGCGTGCGCGAGGTTCCGTCTTCGAACGTCGCCGAAGACTCGACCGCGCGCGTGCCGGCGCCGCGGCTGACGTTGCGATTGTAATCGATCTGGCCGGCGTTCGTGGTGTTGATGTCGCCGCTGACGTTGCGGCCGGTCTCGGTTTGCGTGACCGTGAAATCACCGGTCTGGGTGCGGGTTTCGCCGTTGCGGCCGGTGACTTGCCGGGTCGCGGAATATTGGCCCTCGCCGGTGCGCACGACATCGGTATCGACGTTGCGATTGGTTCCGTCGGCATAGGTGGTGTTGCGGTCGTGGCTGTAGGCGCCCGCTTCGCGGTCCCAGGTGCGGTTGTCCTCGACGGTGCGCTGGCCGCCGTTCGGCCCGGTGACCTGGGCGTTGCGGGTGCGCTGGCCGCGCTCGCGGTTGACTTCGGCTTGGCCGCTATAGGTCCCCCGCTGGGTGGTGACTTGGCCTTGGGTGCGCCGGCCGCGCGCGTCGGCCTCGCTGTAGGCGGCCGAGACGGTGAGCGCAGTGAAGGCGATGGCGGCGACAGCCGTCCAGTTTCGGGCATTGAACATTGGGTTGATCCCTCGGTTGAGCGTCCTCGCTGGCCATACAAACGGGGGGATCGGGCAAACCCGTCGCGACTTTCTTGAGCGGCTATGCTTAAGCTCGCGGTCATGAGCGCGTCGTTTGAAGTCATGGTGGGGCGAATCGAGACCTTGGCGCTGGACGCGGTGGTTAACGCCGCCAACCGCGCGTTAAGGCCCGGCACCGGCGTCGACGGGGCGCTGCGCGCCGCGGCGGGGCCCGAGCTCACACGCTACACCGAGCGGCTGCGCCCGCTGGCGGACGGTGAAGCGGTGGTGACGCCGGGGTTCAACCTGCCCGCCAGCCACATCATCCACACCGCCGCGCCGATCTGGACTGCGCCCGGCGCCGAAGGCGAGAAGGTGTCGGGCCTCACCCGCTGCTACATCTCGTGCGTCAAGCTGGCCGCCTCGCGCGGCATTGCCTCGATAGCCTTCCCCTGCCTCGGCACCGGCAATTACGGCTGGCCGCGCGGCTTTGCCTGCGCCATCGCCATCGCCGCATGCGAGCAGGCGGTGGAGAAAGCGCCGCAAGTGACGCGCATCGTGTTCTGCTGCTTCACCGAGGACGACGCCGCACTCTATCGCGCCGGACTGGCTCAGCCCTGACAGGCGCGAATGAAGGCGAGCGCGCCCTCATAATTATTTTGCGCCACCGCCTCGGCTTCGGCCGCGGTTGGCGGGAAGTAGCTGCCGCCGACGCGGCCTTCCGCCACCGAATAAGCCTCCACAAAGACGGAACTGACGCCGCGTTGGCGGAACAGCCAATCTTCGGAATCGCCCAGCACCGCATAATTGGTGTTCCGCCATTGATCGGTGTTGTCCTGATAATTGGTGACGCCCGCGAACGCCCCCGACAGTGCGCCGAGTTCGGCCCGCTGCGCGCCCGTCAGATCGGGCTCGGGCGGAATAGGATGATGCCCGAGCGGGTGGCCAACCAGGCCCGTGTAGCTGTGCCAGGAGAGCGAACAGCCCAAGCCGGAAACTTCCTCGCGGCCCAATTGCGTATTGAATTGGCTGAAGCCTAGACCGCGCACAGCTTGGGTTTCCACCTCCGAAAACGGGGCGCTGTTCGGGTACTGATAACTGTTCTCGTCCAGACCGCCGCCGCTGGTGATGCCGTTCGAGGAGCGGTCATCGGAGGGCATCGCGGCGCGCTGGGCGGACGTCAGCGTGCTGGCGTGCGACGCCGAATAGTTGCGGTTGAGATCAACGCCAAGATTGATCTGGCTGCGACTGACGCGGCGGGTGTTCTTGCGCCAATCGGCTTGCACCGCGCGGGCGCGTTCGTAGCCGTTCGGATTGATGACCGGCAGCACCCACAATTCCCTGTTGTCCACGATGTCGCGAGCGCGCGGATCATTGGCCTCGTAATCGCGCGTCAGCCGCCTGACGAAGTTCATGGTGATGGTCACGGTGATCAGTTCGCGGCCGTGATGCATGCCCAGGATCGCGACTTCCGGCTCCGACTCGTTGCGTTCGGGATTGTCGGAAATCTTGAGCAGATAGATGCGCTCGCCGGGCACGTTCTCGATGCCGCTGCAGCAATTGAGCGTCGGCGCCGACCACACGAAGAAGCGAACGATCGCCGGGCCCGGGCTCCCGTCGAAATGGTTGGCGATGGCGAAAAGCTCGGCCTCGACCTCGCTGAACGGGCGATAGAAGGCCGGCGAGTTGGTGGGATTATGGACCGCGCGCTGCATCAGCGCCGCCGAGGGCCTGACAAGACCGCGAAGAACGAGATCTGTGGTGACCTCGGGATAGGGCAGTTGCGCGGCGACCGCCGGCGACACCGTGGCCGCGCCCCCGCGCAGCGCCGCAATCGCTGCCGCCATGTCCTGGCTGTAGGTGATCCCGATCAGCTCCGCGCGCCCGCCCGCGCGGAAGCGTTCGATGACCGACGCGCCGACATAATGCGCCTGAAAATCGGTGACGCCGTCGTCGTTGGTGTCGACGCGGTCCAGCGCGCTTCCCAGCCGCGTCTCCAAATCGTCGGCGAGGCCGTCGAAATCGCTGTCGCGGGTTGGCCGGCGCAGGTCGAACCCGTAAAGGCGATTGAAGTATTCATCGAAATCGCCGTAACCGTCGCCGTCGCTGTCGACATTGTTGCGATCGCTGCGAAGCGAGCTTTCCAGCCTGTCCGGCAAGCCGTCACGGTCGCTGTCGAGGGTCGCGCGCAGCGGATCGAAGCCGAACTCGCCGTGGCGGACCTCGAAGCCGTCGTTAAAGCCATCGCCGTCGGTGTCGGCTGCATCTGCGCGCGAACCCAATTGCCGCTCGCGATCTGCGCTCAGCCCGTCCTGGTCGGCGTCGACAAGCAGCCGCGCCGCTTCCGGCGCAGGCGCCGCCCACAGCATCGGGCCCGACGCAGCGGGCGGCTGCGTTGCACAGCCGGCGGCGCCGAGCGAAAATATCAAGCTTGAAAGCAGAGCCTGACGAAGCGCAAACCGTTTCATGGCGCACCCCACAGCCGTTTATGGCGCAGAGGATGTACAACCATGACTGGTGAAGCAAGGTAGTATTTTAAGCAGCGGCGTGAATTAATTGTCAGCTGTCTTTGCAGACGCGCGCCGACACGCGCGATCTGATGGGGCTCACCCCATCGCCTCCAGAAACCGCAGCGGCGCGCCTTGCGCAGGCGCGATCACTTCACCGTCGCGCATCACCGTCTGGCCACGGATGATCGTCGCCATCGGCCAGCCCTTGGCTTCGAAGCCGTCGAACGGCGTCCAGCCGCAGCGTGAGGCCTGATCGGCGGCGCTGATAGTACGCTTGGCTTGCATGTCCACGATGGTGAAATCCGCGTCGTAGCCCAGCGCGATGCGGCCCTTGCCGGCGATGCCGAACACACGCTGCGGGCCCGCGCTTGAAAGGTCGACGAAACGCTGCAGCGAGAGCTTTCCCGCATTCACATGCGTGAGCATGACCGGCGCCAGCGTCTGCACGCCAGGCATGCCGGAGGGCGATTGCGGATAAGGTTTCTGTTTTTCCTCGCGCGTGTGCGGGGCGTGATCGGTGGCGATGATGTCGACCACGCCCTGCGCGATGCCGAGCGACCAAAGTGCTGCGCGATCCGCCGCATAGCGGATCGGCGGGTTCATTTGCGCGAAGCCGTGCAGCCGCTCATAGATTTCAGGCCCGACGAAGGTCAGGAATTGCGGCAGCGTCTCCACCGTCGCCACATCCTTGGCCGTCGCCAGGAATTCCATCTCGATCGCCGACGACACATGCAGCACATGCACGCGCTTGCCGTACTTGCGCGCCTTCTCAACCAGATGCTTCACCGCGATCAGCCCCGCCTGATCGTCGCGCACTTCCGGGTGGCTGGTCCAATCGCCGACGCGCGCGAGCGGCTTGCGTGCGTTGAGCCGGTCTTCGTCCTCGGCGTGGAAGGCCCCGCGCCGGGTGAGATTTTTCACCACCTGATCGAGGCCATCGTCGTCGCCGACCAGCAGCGTGCCGGTGGACGAGCCC
>CAZNTI010000144.1:0-5769 GCA_964575885.1 uncultured Terricaulis sp. | reverse complement strand
TTGTGCATCGCCCCGCCGCCGCGCCGACGACGCCTCACGCGGGACCGCTTTCTTCGAACTGGGCGGTGGTGTGCTCAAGCTCCGTTAGCAGGCCTTCGAGTGCGAGCGCGGCCGCTGCCTGCGCTTCACCGATTTGCGCTCGCGCCTCATCGATCAATGCGGCCGCGGCGCCCAGCGCGTCGAGCGCCGGCGCCGCCGCCGGCGGCGGGACGCTAAAATAGACAGGCGCTGGAGCGGAGCGCGCAGCCAGGTTCTCTTGACGGTAAATGTGGATCGCGCCCGCCGCCGCCTCGTCGAGCGCCCGCGCCCTGGCGTCGAGCATTTCCATGCGGTGCGCGGCTGCGTCGAAGGCCTTGCTCATGGTTTCGAACTCGGCGCGCATCTGCGCCATGCGTGCGGCGATCGCTGCTTTGGCGGCGTCCACCGGCGCCTCCAGCGTTTCGCGCGCCTCGGCGCGAAAATCTGAAAGCAGCGCGGCCGCTTCGCGCGACGCGCGGTCCATCTTGCCGTAGTCGGGATAAGGATCGTCAAAGCCGGAATAGCCCTTGAGCGCGGCGAACACCCACACGCCGGCTCCCAGCATCAACAGGATGATGGCTTGTGGAGAATTGAGCTGCAGCAGCGACCAGATGTGAAAGCCCGCGTCCGAGCCGAGGTCGATCTGGCGTCCCGCCAGGGCGGCCAGCTGATCGCGCCAGTCGGCGGCGAACAGGTTAAGCATCAAGGCCAGCAGGGCAAGCGCCCCGAACGCCGCGCCGCCCACAGCTTTGATCGGCGTGCGCTTATGCTGCAGGTAGCGCAGGCCCAGGAAACCGGCGAGGTAGCCTAGGGTCACATTGGCGCCGCTGAGACCAATGGCGGTGACGGCGCCGCCCAGCAGACCGCGCTCATCGTCTTCGGCGAACAAGGCGGCGCTGAACAGCGCTTCAAACACCGTTGCGCACAAAAGCAAGCCTGACTGGAGCAGGGTGGAGTCAGGATACGCCGCTTGGCGGCGCAGGTCGTGGGCGCGCTTGAACGCGTCGAGGTCGGTGCGGGCCTGAGCGGCGCGCGCCGCCGCCTCGCGCCAATCGTGCGCCAGCCGTCCTCCAATCTGCTTCAGCGCCAGGCGTGCTTCGAGCGCCGGCGTCGTGAAGTCCTGGGGTGCGGGCTTCGACGCCCGCAGGCGCCGTTCGGCGTCCGCCTTGGACTCCCGGCGCGCCTGATCGATGTGCGCACGCTCTACCGCTACGGCTTCGAGGACCGCCGCTTCGGCCGCGGAAAGCTCACCGGCGTCAGCGGCCGGGAGGTTGCGCGCCGCGTCTTCTCGCGCGCGGCGGCGGAGGTTGAAGCGCTTCTCCAGCGTGGACGCGGAAATGGGTGGCGGCGCTTTGATTGCGCCACGCGGCGTCTGCAGCGACCTTGCCTGCGCGCCATCCATCGCCCGATGCTCCGGCACGCACTTAACCGCGGAACGCGGCCTTCTCCAAGGGCGTCCGCGCCGCTACAGGTGTAGGCGTGAACACTTTTCGTGAGCTGCTGGCGATTGCCGAAGCCGCCGCCGCCGAGGCTGGCGCAGCGCTGACCGCCCACCGCGCTGAGTGGGCGGTCATCGAGGCTGAGCATGGTCGCGAAGTTAAGATCGACGCTGACAAGAGGGCCGAGGCGCTGATCCTTGCGGCGCTGGAGCGATCGGCGCCTTTTCCGGTGATCTCCGAGGAGGCCGGATGGGTGCGCGCGGGCGCGGATGCGCAAGGTCTGGTCTGGGCGGTCGATCCGCTTGACGGCAGCGTGAACTACCTCCGGGGTTATCCCCACTGCGCGGTGTCGATTGCGCTGCTGCAGGCGGGCAGGCCGGTGCTCGGCGTGGTCGATTGCTTCGTGTTGGGGGAGCGCTTCGCCGGTGTGGCGGGAGAGGGCGCTTGGCTCAATGGCGCACCGATCCGGGTGTCTGCTATCGCCGATCCGGCTGCCGGCATCCTGCAGACCGGCGTACCGGCGCGCGCGAGTGACGATTCCATGACGCGCTTTGAAGCGCGTCTCAGGGCGTGGCGCAAAGTGCGCATGATCGGTTCAGCCGCGACGGCGCTCGCTTATGTCGCTGCCGGGCGGGCGGAAGCTTATCGCGAGTCGGGCTCGATGATTTGGGACGTGGCGGCAGGCTGCGCGCTGGTGCAAGCGGCGGGCGGGGTATTCGACATAGCTGGTGACCACATCGATCGCCCCCTGGAAGTCGTCGCCGGCAATGGCCGCGTGCCGCTGCCGGATTGACCTGTGGGCTGGCGCCCAAATCCACTGCACCAGCGCTTGCCCGCGACGGAAGCGCCGACCACAAACGTGCAATTACTGAATCGTTATCGCCAAAGTGAGCGAAAGCGATGGACGCGCGCCCACGCTTCCATACGAGAGGGTGACGACCAAGAGAGGATCAAATGACGCGCGAGTGCGTCCTTGCGGGGTCAGCAGAAGCCGTGAACGCAGCATTGGCTTCGCCGATGTTGCCGGCCTTGGGCTTCGAGATTACTGGCGCGATACTTGTTGGCGCCGGCGACGTGCCTGTCGCAGTGGTGGCGCGAACCCCGGCGTGGGATGCAATTCGCCTGCCCGACAGCGGCGGCGGCCGCGCCTTGGTGTTGGCCGAGGCCCCCCCCACGGGCGCCGCTGCGCGCCTCATCCTGGCGCAGGCGGCGGATGCGCGCAAACACGTCTTCGTTCTGGGAAGCGACGGGTTGCGGCCGATGCGATTGGAGGATCTGATCGGTCGCTCGAGCGATCTTGATCCGGTCCGCGCGCGCGCCCTCGTCACCGGCAAGCGGGTCATGATTACGGGTGGCGGGGGGTCGATCGGCGGCGCGCTGGCGCGGCGCATCGATGCTCTGGACCCCGCGCGCCTCACCTTGCTCGACAATAGCGAGTTCAACTTGTTTCAAGCGGCGCGGGCCTTGCCCAAGGCGTCGCTCGCCTTGGCCGATATCCGCGACGCGTCGGCGATACGCCGCTGGTTCGATCGCGAGCAGCCCGACATCGTTTTTCACGCCGCGGCGCTCAAGCATGTGCCGCTGGTTGAGGCTTTCCCCTGCGAAGGCGTCGCCACCAACGTGTTCGGATTGCGCCATGTCGCGGAGGCGTCGCGCGAAGCGGGTGCAGCGATGATCTTCCTCTCCACCGACAAAGCCGCGGAACCCTCAGGGGCGATGGGGGCGACCAAGCGCTTGGGGGAGATCTATTGCCAGGCGCTCGATCGCGCCGGCGGCGCGCGCGTGGTCCCGGTCCGTCTCGGCAACGTGTTGGGCTCGTCAGGGTCGGTGGCGCCGCTGTTCGAGAGCCAACTCGCAGCCGGGGGCCCGCTGACGGTCACCCACCCCGATGTCACGCGCTTCTTCGTGACCATGGAACAGGCCGCCGACACGCTCATTCAAGCAGCGCTGTCGATCTTCGCTGCCGAGGACGCGCACCGCGGCATGGTGCTGACCGTGGACATGGGCGAGGCCCTCTCAGTCGCCGAGTTGGCGCGCGAGGTGATCCGCCTCGAGGCGCTGCGTCCCGATATCGACGTGGCGATCACATTCACCGGGCTGCGCCCGGGAGAGAAACTGCACGAGGTGCTGTTGGGCGCCGACGAATGGCGTGCGCCCGATCCTGCGCCGGGGGTGATGGCGGCGGCCTCGCCCGCGCGCGGATTGGCCGAGCTTCATGCGGTCCTCGAACGCCTGGCGATGCTCGCGCGTCAGGGTGCTGACGACGCCGTACGCCTGGAACTTTTCTCCGCGCTTGAGCAGGCCGGCGCGGCCGCCGCAGCTGCCAGCAACCGCACCGCCTAGTCTAGCGTTCGCCGGAAGCGCATCAGCGCCAGCCCCGAGAGCACCAGCAGGATCAGCGCCAGCGGCCACAGGTCGCCCGTGATGTCGCCGAAACCCGCGCCCTTCAGCATCACTTCGCGCACCATGCGCAAGAAATGGGTGATCGCCAGCGCCTCGCCGATCGCTTGCGCCCATTCGGGCATGGCGCGGAACGGGAACATGAAACCCGACAGCAGGATCGAAGGCAGGAAGACGAAGAACGTCATCTGCATCGCCTGCATCTGGGTGCGCGCGACGGTGGAGATGAGATAGCCCAGCATCAAGCTGGCGAAGATGAAGAGAGTCACCGCGATGATGAACGCCGACAGCGAGCCGGTGAAGGGGATGTTGAACAGGAACGCCCCGACCAGCAAAACGATGGCCACCTGCACCGCGCCGACGAAGATGTAGGGCGTGGTTTTGCCGATCATCACCTCCAGCGGCCGCACCGGCGTCGCCAGCAGGTTCTCCATTGTCCCGCGCTCGATCTCGCGCGTCAGCGCGATGGAGGTGATCATCACCATCGTCATGGTCAGGATCACGCCCAGCAGGGCCGGGACAATGTTGAACGCGGTCTCGCCGGAAGGGTTGTAGCGCCGATGCACGACCAGCTCGTACGGAGGCGGCCTAGGCGCCAGATGCGCAAGCGCGCCGTCGAGCTCTGTCGCGAACGCTTGCTGCGCGATGCGCTCGATGGCGCCCACCGCACCGCCGGCCGCGACCGGGTCGCTAGCGTCAGCGGCTATCAGGATCTGGGGACGCTCGCCGCGCACCAAGCGGCGTTCGAAGCCCTCGGGGATCGAGATCAGGAAGCTCACCTCGCCGGAGCGCAGCATCGCCTCGCCGGCTTCCGAGGTGCGCGCCACCGCGACGATGTCGACATACGAAGACTCGCGCAGCGCCGCGAGGAACGCGCGCGTCATCGGGCCGTCCTCGCGCATCTCGACCGCGGCAGGCAAATGCCGCGGGTCGACGTTGATGGCGTAGCCGAACAGCACCAGCTGGATGATCGGCGTGATCACCATGATCGCGAAGGTGAGGCGGTCGCGGCGCATCTGCACGAGTTCCTTGAGGAACACGGCAAACACGCGCGCCCAGGACAGATCGAGCAGGTGGCTCAGAACAGGAAGGCGCCTGGTCATTGGAAATTGTCCACGCTGCCGGCCATCAGATAGATGAATATTTCTTCGAAGCCGGCCTCGATCGGCTCGATCGCGATGTGAGGCTGTGCAGCTTGGACAGCGCGCACTGCGCGCTCCAAAGCTGCGCGGTCGCGGGCGCAGGCGTGAATCTCGGCCCCGAAGCGGGCTACGAGTTCGACGCCGGGGGCGGTGCGCAACTGCGCCTCCGCGTCACGCAACGGGCGCCCCGACAGGCGCCATGCGTGCAGCCCAATCTGTTTCGGGATCTCGGCGGTCGATGCGTCCAGGAGCTTCTTGCCGTAGGCGATGTAGGCGATGGAGTCGCACTGCACGGCCTCGTCCATGTAGTGGGTGGAAACAAGCGTGGTGACGCCTTGCGCCGAGTAGCGGCGAATTTGGTCCCAGAAATCGCGGCGCGCTTTGGGATCGACGCCCGCTGTCGGCTCGTCCAGCAAGAGCAGCTCCGGCTCGTGGATCATGCACGCCGCCAGCGCCAGGCGCTGCTTCCAGCCCCCGGAAAGCTTGCCGGCGAGCTGCGATTGACGCTCGGCCAGCCCTAAATCCTCCAGCGCTTGGTCGACACGTTCGCGGCGGCGATCCAAATCATAGAGGCGGGCGATAAATTCGAGATTTTCGCGGATCGAGAGATCTTCGTAGAGCGAGAATTTCTGCGTCATGTAACCGACGCGCTCTTTGATTTTTAGACTCTCCCGCAGGACGTCGTACCCCAGCACTTCGCCATGTCCGCTTTCGGGCCGCAGCAGGCCGCACACCATGCGGATGGTCGTGGTTTTGCCTGAGCCGTTGGG
>CAZNTI010000143.1:4067-5775 GCA_964575885.1 uncultured Terricaulis sp. | reverse complement strand
CCGCTTTCGAGCGGCTGGCGCAACGCATCGAGCGCCTGGGCGCTGAACTCGGGCAGCTCATCCAGGAAAAGCACGCCGTGGTGAGCAAGCGAAATCTCGCCCGGTTTGGCGCGCAGACCGCCGCCGACCAGCGCCGCCATCGACGCCGAATGGTGCGGCGCGCGAAACGGGCGGGTCCGGGTCAGGCGCCCGCGCTCCAGCAGACCGGCCACCGAGTGCAGCATCGAAACTTCGAGCAATTCTTCGGACGAGAGTGGCGGCAGCAGCCCCGGCAGACGTTGCGCCAGCATCGATTTGCCAGCGCCCGGGGGGCCCACAAACAAAATATTATGGCCGCCGGCGGCGGCGATCTCCAAGGCGCGTGTGGCCTGCTCCTGGCCGCGGAAATCGCGGAGATCGGGGACCGCGGCGCCCGCGATGAGATCGCCGCGGGCTGGCGTTTTCAGCGCTGCGCCGCCGCGAAAATGATTGACCAAAGACAGTAAGGTCGGCGCGGCAAGAACTTCGCCACCGGCCCAGGCGGCCTCAGAACCGCAGGCTTCAGGACACAAGAAGCCCAATCCCATTCCATGCGCCGCCATCGCCGCAGGCAGCGCCCCGGGCGCGGGCGCCAGCGAGCCGTCCAGCCCCAACTCGCCGAAGCAGACGACGCCGTCCAGAGCATCGTGGGGCAGCGCGCCGATCGCCGCCATCATGGCCAGGGCAATCGGCAGATCGTAGTGCGACCCCTCTTTGGGCAGGTCGGCGGGCGCGAGGTTGACGATCAGGCGCCCGGCCGGGATCGCCAACCCGATCGAGGCGAACGCGGCGCGAATGCGTTCGCGGCTTTCGCCGATGGCTTTATCGCCAAGGCCGACGATCACGATGTTGGGCTGGCCGCCGGCGAGCTGCACCTGCACGTCAACGCGACGCGCGTCGAGCCCGGCAAACGCCACAGTGGTTGCGTTGGCGCACGTTTGCATGGCTCCGCCCGTTATCCACAAGCATGACCATTCAAGCGTACAGAATGCGAACAAAGACGCAACAAGAATCGAATCTTGCCACCGATGTTCAGTAATCTTGCGGCGGCTCGGCGGGGATCGGCGCTGGCTCGCTCGGTTCGACCGCCTGCGCGTAGTACGGCAGCGGGGCCGGCCGCACCTGCATGAACGACACCACCCGGCGGACGCCGCCGACGAGGCTGGCGATCTCGGCGGCGCGGCGAAGCTCGTGGTCGGAGCGGGCGGTGCCCATCAAATAGACATTGCCCTGGAAGGTCTCGATGTTGACGTTGACGGCGCGCACCGAAGGACTTGCGGTCAGCCTGGTGCGGATCTGGGCGGTGATGAATTCGTCCTGGGCGCTGCGTGCGAAACTGGAATGGGGGCCGACGAACAGCTCGTTATAGACCGCGTTGATGTTGCGCGCGCCGCGCGCGATTGTTTCGGCGGTTTGCCGGTGCGCGTCGCTGGGCACGACCCCGGAAAGCAAGACATTGCCGCCGGCAACCTCGACATCGACCTCAGCAAACGCGGCGTTGTCAGCGGCGAGCAAGCGCACCTTCACCTGTTGCGAGGTCGTCGCATCGTCGATGCCCTCGCCGATGGTGCGATCCTGCACGGCGTAGACGCCGACGCTGGCGGCTGCCCCGACAGCGGCGGTGGCGCAGGAGCTGGCGGCGGCGCAGGCGCCGAGCGCCGCGAGGACAGTAAATCTGGATCTCATGATC
>CAZNTI010000143.1:0-3967 GCA_964575885.1 uncultured Terricaulis sp. | reverse complement strand
GCGCGCGCCTTGACCTCGACGATCACGAGTATGCCGGATTTCCAGGCGGCGAGATCGACTTCGCCGTAAGGGGTCCGCAACCGGTGGCCGAGGATGCGATAGCCCTTGGCGATCAGAAGCAGCATGGCGACCCATTCGGCCCAGCGACCGCGCCGCTCAGCCGCCTGCCGGGTCACTCCTGCGCCTTCAGTTCGAGCGCGCGCGCGTAGGCGCGTTTGCGCGGCACGCCGAGCGCTTTCGAGGCTGCCTGCGCCGCCTGTTTGATCCCTTCGCCCAGCGCCCCTCGCAAAAATGCATCGAGCGTCTCCTCGCTTACCTCGACCGCGAGCGGGGGCGCGATCACCACCACGATTTCGCCCTTCGGCGGGCCGGCTGCAGCGTAATGCGCCGCCAGCGCCGCCAGCGGCGCGCGCCTGGCTTCTTCGAACAGCTTGGTCAGCTCGCGGCACACGGCCGCGGGCCGATCGCCCAGCGTTTCGGCCATGTCAGCCAGCGATTCCGCCAATCGAGGCCCGGTTTCGAACAGCACCAAAGAGGCGTCGACCCCCGCCAATGCGCCGAGCGCGGCGCGCCGCGCCGCCTGCTTGGCCGGCAGAAATCCCGCGAACAAAAACCGGTCGCTCGGCAGCCCCGACGCCACCAGCCCGGCCAACAACGCCGAAGCGCCAGGAATGGGAATCACTTTGTGGCCAGCATCAATAGCGGCGCGCGCAAGCTTGAAGCCGGGGTCGGAGACCAGCGGCGTACCCGCATCCGAAATCAACGCCACGCTCTCGCCGGCGGCTAGCGCCGCCAGAATTTCGTCGCGCGCGGGCTCGGCGTTATGCTCGTGATAGAGCCCCAGGCGCGGCTTTAATCCGTACGCATCCAAGAGCTTGCGCGCCACCCTGGTGTCTTCTGCATAGACCCGGTGGACCGCCGCCAAAATATCGAGCGCGCGCAAGGTGATGTCGCGCAGATTGCCGATCGGGGTTGCGACCACATAAAGGCCGGCATCCGGTGGTGGACTGGATTTGCGCACACCGATAGGTTCGCGCGCGTTTTCCTCAGGGTGGGACGAAGAATTGCTCATGAGCTTCTCCAGATCATCGGCGCGCGGAACGCTCGCGCCAAGCATGAAGACGGCTGCCGCGCTCGGAGTGGCGGCGCTGCTGGCGGCATGCGCGACCCCGTCGGGCCCCGGCCCCTCACCCGGCCCCGGCCAGCCCCCGCCCACGCCGCTGCCGGGCGCCGAGGTGCAAACGCGCGACGGCGTCACACCGCCGTTCATGCGCGGTCAACAGATCGTGCGGGTCGGCTTGCTGCTGCCGTTTACGCTGCGGCCGCAAGACGCCTCGGCCCTCTACAACGCCGCTGAACTCGCCCTCTTCGACCATGGCGGCCCCAACACGCTCATTATTCCGCGCGACGCCGGCTCTGACGAAGCTTCCGCCAACGCCGCAGCGCGGGCTTTGGTCACCGATGGCGCCGATATCATCGTTGGCCCGGTGCTGCGCGAAGGCGTGGCGGGCGCCGCCAACGCCGCGCGCGGGCGCAACATTCCTGTCATCGGATTTTCCTCTGACCGCACCGTGGCTGGCGACGGGGTCTACCTTCTCAGCTTCCAGCTCGAAGACGAAATCTCGCGCATGGTCGCTTACGCGTCCGAGCGCGACATCCGCACGATCGCGCTGCTCGCACCCGCCAACGAGTACGGCCGCAGGGTCGAGCAGGCGCTGCGCGCCGAGGCCAGGCTGCGCGGCGTCACCATCGTTTCGTCGCAGCTTTACAGCCGCACCGACGCCGAGGCCTCGGCTGCGGCGACAGCCCTTGCAGCGACACTCAACACCTCGCCGGCCCAAGGCGTACTGATCGCCGAAAGCGGCACCGCGCTGCGGGCCATCGGCACGGCGCTTGTCAATGGCGGCGTCGACCGCACCCGGGTGCGATTCATGGGCACCAGCGCCTGGGCCGGCGACGCCCAGCGCGAGCCTTCGCTCGCGGGAGGCTGGTATGTCTCTCCGGACCCAGCCGCACGCACGGACTTCGAGAACCGCTATCAGCGCGTCTACGGGCGCGAGCCGACGCGGCTCGCAAGCCTGGGCTATGATGCGGTGGCCTTGGCGTCGCTGCTCTCGCGCGAACAGGGCGCGCGCGGTTTCAGCCGCGGCGCAATCGAGAACCGCGAAGGTTTCGCCGGTTCGGACGGCTTGTTCCGCTTCTCGCCGAACGGCGCCATCGAGCGCGGGCTCGCCATCCTCGAGGTCGGACAAAATACGACCGCCGTGCTTGACGCCGCGCCGCGCCGGTTTCCGGGCTCGGGCAGCTAGCTCACGAGCTCCGCAGTAATGCGATTGGCAAGCAGACGGCCGCGCGCGCTCAACCGCAAGCGGCCATCGGCGTCTTCGACCAGGCCCTGCTCGCACAGCCAGGTCAAAGCGCGCTGATTGAGGGGGCGCTGGCGAAGCGCCTCGATGCGCGCACGCTCGACGCCGTCTTCGATCCGCAGCCCCATCAGCAGCGCCTCATCGGCGATCTCCTCGCCGCTGAGCGGCGCTTGGTGGATCCATCCGACGCCGTTCTCGCGCACAGCGTCGATATAGTCCGCGGGTCGGCGCTGCGCTTCCAGCGCCCAGCGCACGCCGGCGCCGGTCATGCGGCCATGGGCGCCGGGACCGACGCCTGCCCAATCGCCGCTTTGCCAGTAGATCAAATTGTGGCGCGCCCGCGCTGAAGCGCCGCGCGCGTGATTGGAGATCTCGTACGCCGGCAAGCCGGCGGCGGCGCACACCTCCTGTGTCACCTCATAGAGCGCGGCCGCTGCCTCATCATCGGGTGGCGCAAGATCGCCGCGACGCAACCGCCGCTCGAACGCGGTGCCGGGTTCAACGGTCAATTGATAGAGCGATGCATGCTCCACAGGCAGCGTCAGCGCCTCGGCGAGTTCGCTGCGCCAAGCCGCGGGCGTTTGGCCTTGGCGAGCATAAATGAGATCGAGCGACACGCGCATGCCGGTACGCGCGGCCGTTTCAACGGCTGCGCGCGCGGTTTCGGAGTCATGCCGGCGGCCGAGCGCCCGCAATGCGGAATCGTCCAGCGCCTGCACGCCGAGCGAGAAGCGGTTGACGCCTGCCGCCGCCTGCTCCGCAAACTGCGGAGCGTCTTCCGGATTGGCTTCGAGCGTGATTTCACAATCGGGAGCGACGCCGAAGCTGCCGTCGACAGCTTCGATGATCCGTTCTATCTCGCGCCCGCGCAGCAGCGACGGCGTGCCGCCGCCAAGAAACACGCTTGCCGCTACGCGTTTGCCGAAACGCTCGGCGTGTGCGGCGATGTCGGCGCAGACCGCGTCCAGCAGCGGCGCGTTCTGCGCCCCGCGCGCGCGATAGACGTTGAAATCGCAATAAGGGCAGATGGCCGCGCAATAGGGCCAATGCACGTAGACGCCAAAGCCGCCGGTCATCGCAGCGCGACGAGCAGCTTCTCGAACGCGCGGGCGCGGTGCGTGAGCGGCAGCTTCTCTTCGTGGCTCATCTCGCCGAAGGTGCGATCCTGGCCTTCCGGCAGAAACATCGGATCGTAGCCGAAGCCCTGCTCTCCACGCGGCGGCCAGACAATCGATCCCCTCGCCTCCCCTTCGAACACCTCGAAGTCGCCGCCGGGCCGCGCCAGCGCCAGCGCGCATACGAAGCGCGCCGAGCGATCGGCGCCCGGCTTTGCTTCGAGTTCGCGCTGGACCCGCGCCATGGCGACGCGAAAGTCTTTGCCTGGCCCGGCCCAGCGCGCCGAGTAAACGCCGGGATCGCCACCGAGCGCGGCCACTTCTAGGCCGGAATCGTCGGCCAGGGCGACCAGACCGGCAGCCCCGGCTGCGGCCCGCGCCTTCAGTGCAGCGTTGCCGGCGAAAGTGACCTCGGTCTCCTCGGGCTCGGGCAGGCCAAGCGACGCTGCCGAGATCACCTCGATACCCAAGGGCGCCAGCAGCGCC
>CAZNTI010000142.1:0-5788 GCA_964575885.1 uncultured Terricaulis sp. | reverse complement strand
ATAATCAGCACGCCGGCGTAATTGGCGTCGTGATAGCGCGGAGTGGTTGCGTGATGAACGCGGTGGTGCGACGGCGTGTTCAACACCCACTCAAGCGGTCCTAAGCGGCCCACGGTCTCGGTGTGAATCCAGAACTGATAGACGAGGCTGAAGCCCGAGAACATCAGCACCATGCCCGGGGGAAAGCCGATCAGCATCAGCGGCAGCGTGAAAATGAAGGAGAGGCTGAGCGCCCCGGTCCAGGTTTGGCGCAGCGCGGTGGTGAGATTGTAGTGCTGCGAACTGTGGTGGATCACATGGCTGGCCCAGAACCAGCGCCGCTCATGCGCGATGCGGTGGAACCAATAATAGGAAAGATCCTCGGCGAAAAAGCACGCCGCCAGCACCGGCCAAGTCCAGCCGAGATCGAACAGCCGGAACTGATACACCCAGAAAAAAGATAGGATCACCAGGCCGCCGAACAGGATGCCGGCCACCTGATTGCCGAAGCCCATCGCCAGGCTGGTGGCGCTGTCGGCGACCTCATAGCGCCCGCGCCGGGTGAGCCGCACGACCAGCATCTCGGCCAGGATCAGCAGCACGAATCCCGGCACTGCAAAGGTGATGATGAGGTCCTTATCGAGGGCCTCGAGCGCCGCCAGGAACGCGTCCGGCGCTTGCGTGGCGGGTGCCGTCACCGGGATTCGCCTTTCGTAAGCTCAGCCAGCCACAGCGGCGGCGGCTTCAGACGCAAGTGTAGCGGCGGGAAGCCTATGTCGGCAAATCCGACACGGAAGGTTTCGCCGCTGCGCGATACCCGCAACGCCGATATCGGGGCCAGCCGGACACTGAGGTCGGCGCCCATGACGCGCACGATCATCAGTTTGTCTCCGCTCAAGCGCGCGATGGCCGACCTTGCATTGGGCGCTATTGCCGCCGCCTCGACCACGGCCCCTTGAGCTTTGGCGAGCTCCGCCAGCGCCGCATCGTCCACGCGCGTGCGCCCGCGAAACCCCAGCGCGAAGGCGGCGCTCACCATCAGCACGATCACCGCCGCGGAGCCAGCCAGGACGGGCAGCTTGGCGATCAACCCGCCAAACCCACGATCAGAATGACGAGCACGAATATGGTCAAGCTAATCTGGGTGATGAACACCAGCATGATCGTGCGCCAGATCGCTGAGAACCAGCCGAGCGCGTAGGCGCCTTTGAGCTGAAAAAACATATGCACCGGTGGCACCAGCAGCAGCAGCGTGACCGCGCTCACGCCCCACCCGCCGGGCAGGCGCCCCAGCAATGAGCCCGCCAAAAACAAGAGCGACATGAACGACAGCGAATACAAGATAAAGACGACGTGATCGTAGAGCGTGACACCCCGCTTCCACAAAAACAGCAGGGCCAGAAACGGCAGCGAAATCGGCACCAGCAGAAATGAGAATTTGTAGACCGCCTGCTGGACCTTGTAGAGCGCCAGGTCGGGATTGAGCAGCGTGTGGCGCGCGCGCTCATTCAGGTAGTCGTTGCCAAGATTGATCACGACCTGGTCGTTCTCCACCGCCTCGCGGAGTT
Source organism: uncultured Terricaulis sp. (assembly GCA_964575885.1). Lineage (GTDB taxonomy): Bacteria > Pseudomonadota > Alphaproteobacteria > Caulobacterales > Aquidulcibacteraceae > Vitreimonas. The sequence goes on along the minus strand of CAZNTI010000142.1, from coordinate 4,241 downwards.
CGTCTTGCCAGCGCCGCTGGCCCGTGGCGATGCTTTGCCCGCGCGCTTCGTCGTCGATGAAGACGCCGACGCGCACCGGCGGCCCCTCGGCTGCATCGCCGGAGGCAGGCGCGGCGGTCTCGGGCGCGACTGGCGTTGCATCGGCCTCGCCCTCAGGGGCATCCGGCGCTGCAAGCTCGGCCTCACGTTCAGCCAGGGCGTCGCGCGCCATCTGCACGCTCATGAGTGCGAGGCGCTCATCCAGGTCCGCGCCCCCATCTGCGCGAACGCGCTCAAGTTCGGCTTCGGCGGCGGCGAGTTCGGCGCGGGCCTCAGCGAGGTCATCAGGCGTCGCCTGGCTGAGCGCGCCGCGCTCGTCGTTCACGTTGAGGCTTGGTCCGCCGCCGAAGGCGAACACGAAGAACATGAAGAAGACCGTGAAAAGAAACAGCGCCAACGGCGAGATGTAGCGGACGCGCTGTCCGTAAACGTAGTTGCGGGTCAACGTGCCGGGGCGGAACGCGACCATCGGCAGCGTGCGCCAGGCTTTGGTGTCGAAGTGCACGAGCCCGTGCAGGAATTCCTCGACCATATGCGCAAGGCTGCGATGGGGACGCCCGTGCTGGCCGCACTGGCTGCAATAGGGCCCGCCCAGCGCCGCGCCGCAATTGACGCAGGCTTCGCCATGGGATCCGCCAGGCTCGCGCCCTTCGATCGCCCCCGCCGCGAGGCCAGCGGTCGCCAAGGCGCCCGCAGCTTCCAGTTCACCGCTCATGGGCGGTATTTCCCCCGCTCCGGCCGGGCAATCAAGTGCGGGCGTCGCGGCGCGAGGTGCCGTCGGTTTCAGCTTCGCCTTCGAGGCGGGGAAGGAAGCCCAGATCCAAGCGCGCAACGGCTGCAGGGCTGCGCCGCGGCGCCGCCGCCGGGGCGCATTTTTTGGCGTCAGCGGTCAAAGCGATCAGGCCTTCATCCTCGATAGCCAGCGCCGCCAACCCTTCGGCTTCCTCGATAGTGCGCGCCCAGACGAACACCGCGCTGACCGCCGAGCCGAACCGGCGCGGCCATTTGTGCGCCTTGCGATCGAGCTTGGCCTCCACCACCACGCGCCAAAACGGCATGTGCGCGCGCACCACCCGGGAGCGGTATAGGAACGCCCAGAACCGGCTCACTCCGCGCTTCAGCTTCAACCGCTCCACTCCGCCGCGTGCCAAACCGATCCGCCGTCAACGCCTTATATTAACCGGCTCCAGCCCCCGGGCCAGTGTCTGCGTGCAGGCGCGGGCCGTGTTTCGTTTATGCCACCGCGAGCGCACGCATCAGCGCCTGCGGGCGCTCAGCTTCGGGTGTCTCGAACAGATTGACGCTTTGCACGCCAGCGAAGAAATACTCGAAATCTTCCGGCGGATCAGCCTTCTCGATGAACACTGGCAGCAGTTTTCGCTTGTAGCGGTCGGCAAGGTAGATTTCGCGCTTCACGTGATCGCTTTCGAAAGCTGCTTTCGAGCACATGATCAAAACCCCGCGCGCGCCGCGTATGGCGCGCACGATTTCGCCAGCCCAGCCCTCGCCGGCGCCAATACCGTGCTGGTCAAGCCAGAACTCACGGCCTTCGGCCCGCGCAGCCTCGATCACCGGCAGCACCAGGGCGGAATTGGCGCGCGCATAAGAGACAAACACCGCGGTTGCGGCTGGCGCTTCGGATTGCGCCTCGGTCGGTGCAGGGGGCGCCGACGGCTCGGCGCGCGCTGGCGGGGCGGCCCTGCGCGCTTTGCCGATGGCGAGCACAGCAAGTGCGATCAGCAGCGCTGCGCCGGCCAGCGCATACATGGGCGCCGCCGCCGGCGCGCCCGCGCCCAGCACTGAGGGGCCCCACAACCCGAGAGCCGCCGCCGCAACCGCTGTCAGCCCCAGCATCAATGCGAAGGCAAGCCGTGCGCCGCCCCCGCCGCGTTTGCGCGCCGGCGGCCCCGGCGGCGCCTGCGGCGGCGGCGCAGCGGTGTCCAGCGCGCCCCCGACCGATCCCGGGCGCGCCGGCTGCAAAGCCGCGCGGATGGCGTTGGCGACCTCATTCCACTTAAATTCGCGCTGCGCCTCAAAGCTTGCATCGATGGCGGGCAAATCCCGCAGGCCCACCGGGGCAAGTCCATGATCGAGCTTGACGACGATCAGCCGCCCTTCGGCCCAGGCGTCGAGGGCGCGCTGCTCCAGGCGCAGCCGCGTCGGTGCAAACACCAGGTCCTTGGAGATCAGCAGCACCAGCGCGTCATTGGCCATCACCGGGCGCATCGCGGTCTGGCCGTCGTCGAGTTCGACGAATTGGCCGCGGCGCTCAAGGAACTTCTCGAGCGCTTCGGCGGTCGGACGATTCGCCGGCGCATGGGCAAGAAACACGGTCATGAGGCGCTCTTAGCATGAGGGGAGGCCAGGAGAAGGCGGTCCTGACACGCTCTGGCCGTTACTTGCCGGCAACAATCGCGTCGCGCCTGCTCGCATTGCGCCTTAACTTTGAAGCCCTATCCTTGCGCCGTCAGGAGTGCAATGAAACCGAGTCTCGCCGATGTCGCCTTCCTGAGCGGGGCGCCCGCGTCGCTGCTGGCGGCCCTCGACGCCGAGGCGGAGTGGTTTTCCATGCCCGCCGGCTGGGCGGTGCTCAATGCCGGCGAGCCCCCGGAGGGCGTCTGGTTCCTGGTTTCTGGATCGCTGGCGGCGTTCCGCCCCACTGATCGCGGGCGACATCAATTGCTGGGCTATATCCGGCCCGGCGAACCGGTCGGCGAGATGGCGATGATCGCGCGCGAGCCCCACTCGGCCAGCGTGTTCGCCATGCGCGACAGCGAATTGCTTCGGCTCACGCCGGAATCGTTCGAACGTCTGATCCAGGCCCACCCCCCGCTGATGGAGCACATGGCGCGCCTGATGCTTACGCGCGCGCGCGCTGTCGGCCGCTCCAGCCCGCGCGCCGACCCGAAAGTCTACGCCTTCATCGCCACCTCGCCGACGATTGATCTCAAGCTGCGCGCGCGCACCCTCCAGGGCGCGCTCAAGCGCCTTGGCGCCAGAGCGGCGATCATCACCGAAGAGGACGCTGCGGCAATCACCGCGGAAGGCTTCAACAGCGCCTGGCTCGATGCGCTCGAGCAGAAGAACGACGCGGTGTTTCTGGTGACGCGGATCGCCGATACGCCATGGTTCCGCACCTGTCTGCGCCAGGCCGACCGGATCTGGTTTTTTGCGCGCGCCGATGCGCGCCCGTCACTGCCGCTGCTGCCCCCGGAAGATCCCTCGCCAGCGCGCCAGTTCCGCCTCGTCGACGTGGTGCTGCTGCACCACGGCATGGACCGCAAAGCCGCGTCCACCAACGAATGGCGCACCGCCTGCGAGGCCTCACGCGTGTTTCACTGGCAAGGCGTCGACGACGAACACGCAGCGCGGCTGGCGCGGGTCATCGCGCGGCGTTCGATCGGGCTGGTGCTTTCTGGAGGCGGCGCGCGCGCTTACGCCCATATCGGCGTAGTGCGGGCGCTGCGCGAGGCAGGGCTGCCGTTCGACGTGGTCGGGGGCACATCGATGGGGGCCATCGTCGCGGCCTGTGTCGCGATGGGCTGGGACGACAACGAGATCGAAGCACGCATCTCCAAGGCCTTCGTAGAGAGCAACCCGCTTGGCGATTATGTCCTGCCCGTGGTCGGGCTCGTGCGCGGACGCCGCGTCGAGGATCGTTTGCAGGAACATTTTGGCGAGACGCTGATCGAGGATCTGGGCGTTCCGTTCTTCGCGGTGTCGACCAATCTGGTGGCGGGCGAGGTGCGCGTGCATCGCGGCGGGCTGCTGCGCAACGCGCTGCGCGCCTCAATATCGCTTCCGGGGATTCTGCCTCCGGTGGTGGACGGCGATCACGGCCTGCTCGTCGACGGCGCGGTGCTGAAAAACTTCCCCGTCGACATCCTCAAGGAATTGCACCGCGGCCCCATCATCGGCGTCGACGTGGCGCGCCGCGACGGCATCGACATCGAGGACTTTCGCGAGCCGCCCGGCTTCTTCGGCTGGATCGCCGCGCACGGCGTACAATCGCCGCCGCCGATCGCCTCGCTGCTGATGCGCGCAGCGACCCTGGCCGTCGACCCTTGGGAAGGACGCTCCGGCGCCGACGTGCTTATCGCACCCGAGATGCCCGATATCGACATGCGCGACTGGAAGCGCTTCGACGAGGCGATCGCCGCTGGCTACGAGGCCGCGGTCGCGGCGCTGCAGCGGCCGCACGG
>CAZNTI010000141.1:0-5800 GCA_964575885.1 uncultured Terricaulis sp. | reverse complement strand
AATGTCGTTCCCGTCGCCGCCGTACAGGGTGTCGTTGCCGGCGTCGCCAGAGAGCGTGTTGACGCCGGTATTGCCGGTCAGCACGTTGTTGAGGGTGTTGCCGGTTCCGTTGACGTTGCTCGCAGCGATCAAAGTCAAGTTCTCGACGTTGGCGCCAAGCGTGAAGTTGACCGACGACAGAACCGTGTCGGTTCCCTCGCTGGCGTTCTCGTTCACCACGTCAAGCACGGAGCCGACATTATAGGTGTCGTTGCCAGCCCCACCACTCATCGTGTCGGCGCCGCCGCCGCCATTCAGGATGTTGTCGGCACTATTGCCGATCAGCGTGTCATTGCCGCTGCCGCCGTTGGCGTTTTCGATGACCACGCCGTTGGCGATAGTGAAGCCGCCGTGCACCCCGGCGACATAAGAAACGAAGCCGCCGCCGCCGACCTCATATTCAAGCGTGGCCGCGCGCAAATCGATAGTCGTCGCCGCAGCACCGCCGAAGCTGATGGTGTCGACGCCGCCCGTGTCCCAAATGCACATGTACATGCTGGAGGTGGACAGCAGATTGTACGTGTTGGCGCCGGAATTGTAGGTCGTGTTGACGCCGTAATAGCCCTGCAGCACGGCGATATCGAGCGCCATCGGCGTGCCTTGCCAGCCTGTAGACAACGAGCCGTTGGCCCCGATCGGTCCGACCGGCCAGCCGTCATTGTAGCTCATGGTCGTGTAGATGCCCTGGTTCAGGTCGAACAGGCCGTAGGAATTGAATGGGGAGGTCACGCCCTGCATGATCGAACTGCCGCCGCCGGTGTCGTGGGGGTGGGCGAGGCCCAGACCATGGCCGATCTCGTGGATCAGGGTGATAAAGCCGTAGCCGCCTTGGGGAAGGCCGGTCGCCCAGCCTTGGCCGGCAGGATCGAAGAATCCATAGGGGGTCCCAACCTGGAAGTAGCCGAGCGCGTCGCCGAGATCCGCCAGCGTCAGCACCATCTCCGCGCCGGTTGAAGAGCCGACCTGCGTGAAGGTAAGCGGCGTGAAGGTCGAGAATGTCGCCAGCGCCGCCATCGCCGCGTTGATCTCGGCCTGGGTCCAGCTGCGCACTGCGGTCTCGCCGTTGAACACCTGTCCGGCGGTGGCGAAGTACACGTCGATGTTTAGCGTCGGCTGCTGATAATTCCAGGAGATCGAATCGAGAAGGTCCGGCGGTTCGGCGGTGTTGGCGGCGATCGTGTAGCTGCCGGTGTAGCCGTTGTTGTACGCGTCGGCGCTGATGTAATACGTGCCGGTCTGGGTGCAGGTGAAAATGATCTCGGAGTTGACGTTGGTGGGAAAATCGATGTCGTCATTCTCGGCGACCAGCACGCCGCTCGAATTGAACAACTGGAGCAAAGGGTCGGCCAGCGTGCTGCCCGTCAGCGTGAAGCTGTAGGTCTGGCCGGCGACGAGTTGGACGCGGAACCAATCGGTGTCGCCGAGGAAGTTGATCACGCCGGTGTCGACGCCGCCAATCGCCAGATTGTAAGGCGTGCTGGAATTGTTGGGAATGACGTCGGTCGGCTCGTTGACCTGATTGTCGCCAGGATTACCGCCAGCTTGGAGCCAGTACACGCCGAGCCCGGGCCCGCTCGCGTCGGCGTTGTCGTAGTTCAGAATTTTCTCAACGCATGTCGCGCAGCAGCAGGCGTTCGCGTTCGTCCCTTGCGCCGACCCCAGCGCGGTATCGATACCGGCGAGCAGGCCGCGCCCAAACAAGGCGCCATGCGATCCTTCAAACGTCGCGTTGCCGAAGCCAAATCCGTCGCGCATCAACGTCCCTCCATGAGCCCGTCGTTCTTAAGGGTTTTCCCAGGAATTGGGAAGCGCGGCCCGGCGATCGCTTTATTAATGCGCGTAAGTGACGAAATGGCCTTTTTCCGCACGCGCGACACTCGTACCCTGAGCGGCTAGAATAAAGAGAGGTTGTCCATGCCTGTGCCAAGCGCTTTTCTGCTTGTCCCGCGTCCCGGCGAGCCCGGCCTTTGGAACGCCTGGCAACCCGACTGGACCGCCGATAGCGGGGCCGCCAGCGGTCCTTGGCGGGGTCTGCGCGGCGAGATGGCGGGTTTCGATCACGCGTCCGGAGCTTCCGCGGCGGCGGCGGCGTGCGCGTGCCCAGTGTGCGCGGACACCTCGCCGACGACGCCTCAAGCGTTCATGGATCCGATGAGCGGCGTTGCGCCAAACGGCCTGCCGATTTTCAGCTGGACAGAAGCGGCGCTGCAGCTCACCCGCGACAGCAACGGATGGAGCGGCGTCGTGGGCGCTGGGGCGGTCGTCACCTACTCGTTCCGCGCCAGCGCCCCCAATATGCCCAGCGACACCGCCGGCTTTGTTCGTTTCACCGAAGCGCAGATCATAGCGACCGAACTGGCGCTGCAATTGTGGGCTGACGTCGCCAACATCACCTTCGTGCGCGTGGGGACCGGCGCCACCGGCGAAGCGGCCTATTCCAACGCCGCGACCATCGTGTTCGGCAATTATTCGAGCGGCGCCGACGGCGCAGCGGCATTCGCTTACTTCCCGGGGTCCACCAGTTCGGGCTCGGTGGCCGGCGACATCTGGATCAACATCTCGCTTGAGTCCAACAGCGAACTCGGAGTGGGCGAATACGGCCTGCATACAATCGCGCATGAAATCGGCCACGCCATCGGCATCAGTCACCCGGCCGATTACGGCGCACTCGACGATACCGACCCCACCTATCCGGAATCGTCGGTGTACTGGCAGGACTCCCGCGCCTATTCGATCATGAGCTATTTCGGCTCGGGCGGTGTCGGCCACAGTCTCGGCGGCTTCGCGGCCGGTCCGCAGCTGCACGACATCGCCGCTGCGCAGCGCCTCTACGGTGTCAACACCACGACCCGCACCGGCGATACGGTTTACGGCTTCAACTCCAACACAGGCCTTGCGCACTTCACGATCACCGCAGACGGCCAGACCCCGGTGTTTGCGATTTGGGACGCAGGCGGCAATGACACCATCAATTTTTCCGGCTACTCCACCGCCGTCGAGATCGACTTGCGCGAGGAAGCGTTTTCCAGCGCCGGTCCCGGCACCAACCCCGCGATCAATGATGGCATGGCCTACGGCAATATCGCCATCGCACGCGGCGCCGTGATTGAAAACGCCATCGGCGGCGCCGGCAACGACACGATCACCGGCAATGCAGTGGCCAACGTCCTCTACGGCGGTTCCGGGAACGACACTTTGAACGGCGGGGCGGGCAACGATACGCTCTACGGCCAGGCCGGCAACGACGCGATGGCGGGCGGGGCCGACAACGACATTTATTACGTCAACGACGCCGGCGACACCGTCACCGAAAGCGCGGGCCAAGGGACCGATCTGGTCAACGCCTGGATCAGCTACGCGCTGACCGCCAATGTCGAGAACCTCACCTTGCTCGGGGCGGTCACCGACGGGGTCGGCAACGCGCTCGCCAACATCATCACCGGCAACGACGCCAACAACGTGCTGTTCGGCCTCGACGGCAACGACACGCTGGTGGGCGGGGTCGGCAACGACACCCTCTATGGCGGCCTCGACACCGACACGCTGGTGGGCGGGGTCGGCAACGACAGCTACTACGTCAACGTCACCGGCGACGTCATCACCGAGCTTTCCGGCGAAGGCGTGGACACCGCCTATGGCTGGGTCAGCTACACGTTGGGGGCCAATGTCGAAAACCTGATCCTGTTGGGCAACATCACCGACGGCATCGGCAACGGCCTCGGCAACGTCATCACCGGCAACGACGCCAACAACAATCTGTTCGGTCTCGACGGGGCCGACACTTTGAACGGGGGCGTCGGCAACGATGCGCTCTATGGCGGAACCGGCGGCGACACGCTGGTCGGCGGGGTCGGCAATGACAGCTATTACGTCGACAGCGCCGGCGACGTGGTCACCGAACTTTCCGGCGAAGGAACCGACAGCGTCTTTGCGTATGTGAGCCACACGCTCGCGGCCAATGTCGAGAACCTCACGCTGCTGGGCGGGGCGGTGAACGCGATCGGCAACAGCCTCGCCAACACGCTCACCGGCAACGCCTTGAACAACAGCTTCACCGGCAACGCCGGCAACGACACGTTCGTGTTCGGGCCCGGCGCCGGCGACGACACCATCGCCGATTTCGTCGCCGGGGGAACCGACGACACCATCAACCTCCAGGCCTATAACGGCTCGGGCGTCACCTGGACCATCGCCCAGGTCGGCGCCGACACCGTGTTCTCGTTCTCCAACGGCGATTCGATCACGCTCACCAACGTCACCGCCGCCAACCTCGTCCAGATCGATCCCTGGACCTACGGTTAGCAGCGCACGCAGGCATGCCCGTAACGCGCCCCCGACAACGCACACGGGGGCGCGTTAAACGGCTGGCGTGTCAGGGGTTAAGGTCGCCCAGGACATAATTTACGATGCGGTCCGCGTCCTGAAATACGCGGGCCAAATCGGCGGGCGCGTCGCGCTTGTGCAGGTGCGCGGTGAGCGCCTGCTCTATGGCGAAGCGGCGCAGATCCATGATGGTTTCGTCGTCCCATTCGTCGCGGTCCTGCGCGTCTTCGCTCATCGGGTCGCCTCCTGATACAAGCGATGTGCAGCGCTTCGCGGGCGGAGGCAAATGTTCATGGTGAAGCGCGATTTTACCGCGATCGACAACCGAATCTCCACCCGGTTGCGGTATCGCAAACTCCATGCTGCGATGGATCGTTCCCCTTGGCCTGATGCTGGCGGCGTGCGCGCCAGCGCCGGACATGGCGCCGGAGCAGGCGCGCGCGGTGATCGAGGACTTCGCAGCGGGGCGGCAGGAGTTCGATCTCTGCACCGACGAGGGCCGCGCCGTGCTGCGCGGGGCGGTGCGCGTCTATAGCGCCGCCGAGGCCCGCGCCGGGCGGATGTGGCCGCTCATTCCCGAAGACACCAACGACGATTTCGTTTTCGACAGCGTCAACGGGTCGGTGCTGGTGGCGGTCGCGGCTGGCTTCGTGCGGGTCAACGATTTGCACGGAGAGGCGCGTCGCGCGGCGCGGCTGCTGACGCTCGAACATTGGTTCGACGTGCGCGACGTTCGCCTCGCCACGCGTCTGGCGTGCCCCGAGATGCTGCGCCTGCAACAAACGGCGTCCCGGTTGGTGGTCGAGACGCAGCGGTTCGAGCGCCTCAGCGAGCGCCGGCGCCGCGGCGGTGGCGTTGGGGCGCTGCGGCAGTACCGCCGGGTCGAGGCGCTGCAGCGCGAAATGAACGCCCTCGCCGCCACCATTCAGGCGCGTCTGGACGAACACAAGGCGGCGCAGAAGCGCTGAAGCGCGGTCAGCCGAAGACTCTCTTGAAGATGACGTCGACGCGCGCGAAATGGTGGGCGTCGTCGAAGCAGGCGTCGAGCGCGGCTGCATCGAGCCGCGCATTGATTTCAGGATCGGCTTTCAGCCGATCATGCAGCGCGGTCTCGGCGCGCGGCGGCGGGCTGTGCCACACCGCCATGGCGTTTCTCTGCACCAGCCGGTAGGCGTCTTCACGGCTGACGCCGGCTTGCGTCAGCGCCAGCAGCACGCGTTGAGAGTTGTGCAGGCCGCCGAGCAGCGCCAGATTGCGCGCCATATTTTCAGGGTAGACTACGAGCTTCTCGATCACGCCAGCCAGCCGGTGCAGCGCGAAATCGAGATGGATGCTGGCGTCGGGGCCGATGCCGCGTTCGACCGAGGAGTGCGAGATGTCGCGTTCGTGCCAGAGCGCGACGTTTTCGAGCGCCGGAGTGACGGCGCTGCGCACCAGC
>CAZNTI010000140.1:0-5855 GCA_964575885.1 uncultured Terricaulis sp. | reverse complement strand
CCTCATTTCGATATTTCTACAAACACCGAAATGACTGCACAAGCAATGGCGCACCCAACCGTCTCAAGGGCTCCTAGCGGCTGTTCCTGACTGAGCCTGGCGGGGCCTCCAGCGGCTCGAGCCAATCGCGGATGCGCTTCATCACCCCTGGAATTTTCAGCCGGCCTTCGGGGCGGCGGCAGCCCCTGCGCGCAGGTTCAGATGGCGCCGCTCTGCGCCAGCCGCGCGATCGCCTGGGCGCGATTGACCGCGCCCAGCTTGCGGCGCGCGTTGTCGGCGTGAAATCGCACGGTGGATTCCGAAAGACCGAGGATGACCGAAATTTCCCACTCGGTTTTGCCGTCGGCCACAAACGCCATGCACTCGAGTTCGCGCGGCGTCAGATTGTGCCCCGCCGGCGCAGGGCGCGGCGCCGCAAGCTCGATGAGGCGCTCGGTCAGCATCAAGCCGGCCATGTGGACCGAGCGCGCCTGATCGCCGTCAAGTTCGCGCGCTGCAAAACCCAGGTGCAGCGATGCGATGGCGCGGTTCGCACCATAGGAGGTCGCGCACAGGGCCTCGCCGATGCCGGCCTCGCTCAACGCCTCCCAATACGGGCCGAAAGCGGCCTGGTCACGCGGCGCGAAGTCCGAAAACCGATAACGCGTGCGGCTTTGTCGGATGGCCGCAAGCAACGGATTGCATTCAAAACATACATAATCGAAGGCCGCACTGCCCTCCCATGCGCGCCGCGCGCGCCGAAGCACGAAGCCGCCCGCCGCCCAGTGCGAGGCTGAGGTGAGGCGATCCGTTGGCCGGAGGTAGACGCGGGTCTGCAGGTAGGTCGCGCCAAGCATTTGCGTTGCTTCGAAGAAGCGTTCGCTGGCCTGCAGCGCGTCATCCGCTGCGAGCGCATCTTCAGCAAGAGCAATGGCTCGGCCCAGCATCGGTCACCCTCTCTCCACAGCCAAAGAGCGCGCGCACGCGTCAACCTCTCCTTTTGGGGAGGTTACCGCACCACGATCTCTTCTCAAGACTGACGCTGGCGCGCAAGCGCCACGCTTAGCGCCTGGACGCGCGGCGACACGCCTATCGAAAAAAGGGGCTAGATAGAGATGAGCAGACTAAGCAGCGCGGGAACGGCGATCTTTGCGGCGCTCGCGGTGGCGGCGCTTTCCGCCGGCGAGGTTAGCGCGCAATCCGTTCCGCTGGGATGGACGCCTGAGCGGGAAAGCGTGGAGCACGCAGATTTGGACCTTGGCTCCCGCGCCGGCGCCGAGAGACTTCTGCTTCGCGTGCGGCAATCCGCCGAGCGGGTATGCGGCCTGCGCGACAGCCGACGTCGCGGCGCAACGCTGCGCCAGCGTACACTCGCGCGCGCCTGCGTGAACCAAGCCATGAGTCAAGCTGTAACTGGCGTCGAATCCGCGCACGTACAAGCCGCGTACGCCGACGGCGGCTATCGCGCCGGGCAGTATCCAGGCGCCGCGTCCGTGACCCATCACGGGGAGGCGTTCCGTATCGTCATCCCTCATGAGGGCTACGACCTGACCAGCGACGCCGGGCGCCGCTCCGTGAGCCGCAGCATGCTGCAAGCGGCGCGCCGCGCATGCAATACGGGATTGATCGTGTCTCGCGCAGAGCGCGATTGCATTCGCGCGGCGCTGGAAAGCGGCGAAACCCAGATCGCAGCGGCGGCTCAGACCCAGCAGGCGGCGAGTGCGGCGCCGGCTGCCGCGCCGCCCGCATTGACCGCGGGCGACACCACCGCGAGCAGAGTTGATCTTGAGTCCGCCGCGACCGGGTTCGGCATTTGCGAGCCGCGGGCGTTGAGCACGGCGTTTGCGCGATCTTCCGCGGCGCTCACGCACAGCGGACGGGCGGAACTGGGCAATGCTGTCGACCGCGCCTCCGTTTGTCGTCTGGAAGCGGCGATAGTGTCGGTCGACGGCGCCGGCGCCCTGGCGCGTCGCCGCGCCGAAGCTTTGCGTGCGGCCTTGGTCGCGCGCGGCGTGCCGGTCCAGAACATCCAGATCGAGTTGGGCGCTCCCATAACGGCGCCGGAGGTGCGTTTGACGTTCAGCGGCGTCGCCTCCGGAGAAACCGAAACTCTCGCGATGGCCGCCCCGGACGCCTGAACGCAGCCGAAGCGTGGTGGTAAGAAGGCGCACCGCTAGCGGTGCGCCTTCTTTGTCGGCGGGGCCTCCAGCGGCTCGGGCCAATCGCGGATGCGCTTCATCAGCCCCGGAATCTTCAGCCGACCTTCGGGGCGGGTCTGTCCGCGCACCGAGGCCAGCGCCACGTGCACCGTTTCCGGATCGCCTGAAATCAGGGGATGCCACCAAGAGAGATCGCGGCCCTCGCTCACCAGGCGATAGGCGCAGGTTGGCGGCAGCCAATCGAGCTTGGGCACATTCTTGGGCGTAAGCTTCACGCAATCAGGCACACGCTGCTTGCGGTTGGCGTAGTCGCCACAGCCGCAGGCCTCGGTGTCAAACAGTTTGCATGAGACGTCGGTGCGATAGAGTTCGCCGCTGTCGGCGTCCTCAAGGCTGATGACACAGCATTTGCCGCAGCCGTCGCACAACGCTTCCCATTCGCGCTCGTTCATTTCGCTGAGCGACTTGCGCCGCCAATAGCCATCCTCCAACGGCGTAGCGTCCGCGGCGGCGTCGCGCTTGCGGCGCGAGTTGCGGTAGTCGAGCAGCGTCGTCTTGGCGCTCATCGCTCCAGCGCTCCAACGATTTCGACATGCGGACTCCAGCGAAACTGGTCCACCGGCGTCACCCGCGTAAGCGAAAAGCCATGCTCCACCAGCACTTTCACGTCGCGAGCGAAGCTGGCTGGATCGCAGGAGACGTAAGCGAGCTTGCGGATCGGCGCACGCGCCACCTGCTCGGCCTGCAGCCGCGCGCCCGAGCGCGGGGGATCGATCACGGCGGCGTCAAACTTCTTCATTTCCAGACTCGAAAGCGGCGTGCGCAAAAGATCGCGGCGTAAGATTGACACTTCCTTCAGCGCCCCGCCGGCCCCGTCGGCCGCGCGCTTGAGCGCCGCCAGCATCTCCGCATCGCTCTCCGCCGCCAACACCTCGGCGCGCTCGGCGATGCGCAGTGCAAAGGTCCCGACCCCGGAGAAGAGATCGATCACACGCTGCGCGCCGGCAAGCGCTTCCAGCGTGAGCTGCGCCAGCGCCGCCTCGCCCGCGGCGGTGGGTTGCAAAAACGCGCCGGGCGGGGGCACCACCTCAGCGCGCCCCATGCGCAGCGAGGGCCGCTTCCGTTCCACGATGGGCTCGCCGTCCACCGAGAGCCGCGCCAGGTCGAGCGCCTGCGCGGCTTCACTCAACGCTTCCAGCGCCGCCCGGCGTAGCGCCTGCGCCCGACCCGCGCCCTTGACGGCGACATCGACGCCACCGTCGGTAAGCAGGCATTGCAACGTGACCTCGCCGCGGGTCGGCAGCACCAATTCGGCCAGCGGTGCGAGCTTGAGCGCCACCATCTCCAAGGGCTGCGCCAACACCGGGCACTGCCCGATCGGGGTGAGCCTGGCGCCGCCGCGCTCGATGAAGCCGACACGCACCTGGCCGCGCTGACGCGCCGCGTGAAAGGCGGCGCGTCTCCGGCCCGCCCCCCACGCCGGCACAGTGGCGTCCACCTCGGCGCCGCCGAGCCCCCGCTTAGCAAGCGCCTGCACCACCAGGTCGCGTTTCCAGGCCAGGTATGGTCCGTCCTGCCAGTGTTGCAGCTGGCAACCGCCGCAGCGACCGAAATGCCGGCACACCGCGGCCTGGCGTTCGCGGCTTGTGCTCAGCAGCTCGAGCACCTCGGCGCGATCGCCCACCAGGCGTGCGCGCACGCGCTCCCCCGGCAGCGCGAAAGGGGCGTAGATGGGCCCCTCTGGGCCAATCGCAGTGGCGTCGCCGCGGGCGCCGATGCTCCCGATTTCAAGCACTTGCTCGCCAGTAGCGGCAGGGTCTTGCCCCTGTCGCGCCTGAGCCGGGCGGGCGCGGGCGAGGCGATTGTTGCGCTTCATATGCCGTTCAGCTGAATTCTGCTTATCTCGGTTCTGACAGACAGGAGCCGCACATGCGAGGTCAAGCTTTCGTCGCCGCCACGGCGTTCGCCCTGATGGCGTTCGCGCAGCCCGCTGCGGCCCAACAATACCCCACCTATCACGACGAGCACGTCGCCCAGCAGCAGCAGTGCGCGCGTTCGCGCGACAACCGCACCATAGGCGGCGCGGTGATCGGCGGCATCATCGGCGCGGTTCTGGGCAGCAACGTCGCCGGTGACGGCCACCGCGGCGACGGCACCGCACTCGGGGCGGTGGTCGGCGCGGCCGCCGGTGGCGCCATCGGGCGCAGCAGCGCCGATTGCGGTCAGGTCCCTCAGGGCGATTACGACCCCTATTATGGCCAGCGCAATCAGTACAACCCGAACGACCCCTACGCCGGCGATGACAGCGAGCTCGAAGGCGGCCCCTATCGCCAGTCCGGCTATGCCAACCAGGATTGTCGCACCGGCGAAGTGATCAGCCGCGACGCCTATGGCCGCGAGTATCGCGAGGAAGCCTGGATGTGCCGTGGCGCCGACGGCGTCTGGCGCCCGCAATAAGCAGACCTCATAACCCCGCGCAGACAAGGCCCCGGCAGCGCGCCGGGGCCATTTGTTTTGCGAACACCCCGCCTTAAAATGCGCGTCCATGACAACTGAAACTTTGGGCGTCGATATCGGCGGCGTCCTAATCGATCGTGTCGCAGACGGCGCCGACACCTCGTTTTTCTCGCATCGCTTCCTGGAGACGCCGGCGGTCGCGTACGCCCTCGACACGCTGGCGAAGCTGCGCTCCCGCTTCGGCGAGCGCATCCATCTGGTCTCCAAGTGCGGGCCGAGCGTGCAGCACAAGACCCTGCTTTGGCTCGCGCATCACGACTTTGGAGCGCGCACCGGCATCGCGCTAGAGCGCGTCCATTTCTGCCGCACACGGGCGGAAAAAGCCCCCATCTGCAAGCGACTGGACGCCACCCATTTCGTCGACGACCGCTACGACGTGCTTAGCTGCCTGGGAACAGTTCCGCGCCTCTATCTCTTTCGCCCGCGCCAGAAAGATCTCGCGCGGAGCGTCCGTGAACCGCTCGCCGGCCTAAGCGTCGTGCAGGAATGGCGCGAGATCGCCGACGATCTGCTCTAGCGCCGCAGATGCGCCATCCGTTCGAGGTTGCCGTCGCCGCCGCGGATGGGGGAGTCAATCGCAGCGACAGAGCGAAAGCCCTCGAGGCCATCGAGTGCTGCTATCGCGCCCTCCGCGGCGACGCGCGCGAGGCCCTCGTCCAAAACCCCGCCGTGCCCAGGCCCAGCCTCGAATTGCGGCTTGATCAGCACGATGAGATCGGCCCGTTCCGCCGCCAGCGCGAGCGGAACCGCCAGCACTTTCGCGGCGCCGATGAAGCTTGCGTCGCACACGATCAGCGATGGCGGCTGAGCGATGAGCGCGCGCGTGAGCGCACGCGCATCGGTCCGCTCCAGATTGACGACGCGCGCTTCGGCTCGCAGCGTCGGGTGCAGTTGGCTGTGGCCGACATCGACGGCGTAGACCCAGCGTGCGCCGCGCGCACACAGCACCTGCGTGAAGCCCCCCGTCGATGCCCCGATATCGAGGCAGGTGCGCCCACTCACCGCGACGCTAAACGCGTCGAGCGCATGCGCGAGCTTGACGCCGCCGCGCGACACCCACGGATGCGGCGGCGCAATCTCAAGCGCTGCGCTCTCGTCGATCAGCGTTGAGGCTTTCTCGACCAGCGCGCCATCGGCGGTGACGCCGCCCGCTTCGATGGCGGCCTGCGCCTTGGCCCGGCTCTCGGCCAAGCCGCGCGC
>CAZNTI010000139.1:0-5856 GCA_964575885.1 uncultured Terricaulis sp. | reverse complement strand
CCGCACCTAGATCCTTATCCTCGGGGGCGGGCCCAACCGCATCGGCCAGGGCATCGAATTCGACTATTGCTGCTGCCTCGCCGCTTATGCGTGCGCCGAGATCGGCGTTGAGTCGATCATGGTGAATTGTAATCCGGAGACTGTATCGACCGACTACGACACCTCCGACCGCCTCTATTTCGAACCGCTCACGACCGAGGACGTGCTGGAGATTCTCGAAACCGAGAAGGCGCGCGGCGAGGTGCAGGGTGTGATCGTACAGTTCGGCGGACAGACGCCGCTCAAACTCGCGCAACCGCTCGCCGAGGAAGGCGCGCCTATCCTAGGCACCAGCGTCGACGCTATCGACCTTGCCGAGGATCGCGACCGGTTCCAGGCGCTGCTGCGCAGAATCGGATTGAAACAACCTGACAACACCATCGCCGCTTCGCTCGACGCTGCGCGTAGCGCCGCTGAACGCATCGGCTATCCAGTGATGCTGCGCCCATCCTACGTGCTGGGCGGGCTGGCTATGCGCATCGTTCATACCGAGGACGAGTTGAGCGACTACGTCGTGCAACTGACGCGCGCGTTGGGCGGCCCGACCGAACTTGCGGTGTCCGAGAAGCGGCCGCTGCTGGTCGACCGCTACCTGCGCGACGCCATCGAGGTGGACGTCGACGCCATCTGCGATGGCGCGCAGGTGTTCGTTGCAGGCGTCATGGAGCATATCGAGGAAGCTGGCGTCCATTCCGGCGACAGCGCCTGCGCGCTGCCGCCCTACTCGCTGTCCAAGCAGCTGGTCGCGGACATCGAAGCCAGCACCAAAAAGCTTGCTCTAGCACTTGATGTGCGCGGCCTGATCAACATCCAGTTTGCGGTCAAGGACGGCGAAATTTACGTGCTCGAAGCCAATCCGCGCGCCTCCCGCACGGCGCCGTTCGTGGCCAAGGCCATCAATCGGCCGATAGCGGCGGCCGCGGCAAAAGTGATGGCGGGGGCCAAGCTGGCGGACTTGAAACTCGACCGACCGTCGAAAGGCCACGTCGCTGTTAAGGAAGCGGTGTTTCCTTTCGCCCGCTTTCCGGGCGTCGATCCCGTACTTGGGCCAGAGATGCGCTCCACCGGCGAGGTCATGGGCCTCGACCAGAATTTTGAGGCCGCTTTCGCCAAGAGCCAGATCGCCTCGGGCATCACCTTGCCCACCGCCGGGCGGGTATTCATTTCAGTAAAGAACACCGACAAGGCCGGGGTCGCCTTAGCGGCGCGAGAACTTGTGGAGCTTGGCTTCATCATCCTGGCAACGGGCGGCACCGCTTCCTATCTGGATGAGAGGGGCATTGCGGTCGAGCGCGTAAACAAGGTGGCCGAAGGCCGCCCTCATATCGTTGACGCCATGAAAAACGGGGACGTCCAGCTTGTTTTCAACACCACCGAAGGCGCGCAATCCTACCGCGACAGCTATTCCATCCGCCGCACCGCGCTCACTCAGGGCATCCCATACTACACCACGGTTTCGGGCGCCCGAGCCGCAATCCAGGCCATCCGCAGGCTAAAAGCCGGCCCGCCCTTAGAGGTGCGCGCGCTACAGGCGTACGCTTGACGCGCGGACGGAGCGGGTACACCCTTCCTCATTCCCAGACGGACCCTAGCACACACCCCATGGAAAAAATTCCTATGACCGCCGAGGGTTACCAGGCCCTCGACGCAGAACTGAAGCGTCTGAAAACGGTGGAACGCCCGACCGTGATCCAAGCGATCGCGGAGGCGCGCAGCCACGGCGATTTGTCCGAGAACGCAGAATACCATGCCGCAAAGGAACGTCAGGCGTTTATCGAGACGCGCGTCGCCGAGATCGAAGACAAGATCGCCCGGGCGCAGGTGATTGATGTGTCCAAGCTGTCGGGCAAGCAGATCAAGTTCGGCGCCACCGTGAACCTCATCGATGAGGATTCCGGGGAAAAGTCGAAGTACAAAATTGTCGGCGAGGATGAGTCCGACGTGAAGGCCGGCAAGATCTCGATCACTTCCCCCATAGCGCGCGCGCTGATCGGCAAAGAGGAAGGCGACGTCGTGGAGGTTATGGCCCCCGGCGGCGCGAAATCCTACGAAATCGTCAAGGTGAAGTACCTTTGATGCTAGGCTGCTCCGCCCCCTCGCCGCACGGGCGGGGGGACACGTGAGGAGCGTGGGCTACCAGCCCGCGGAGCCGATTGAGATCTGGACCGTCAGCGACGGGCGCGCAGGCATTGAAAATCAAGCGGTAGGTTTGGCCGAAGCGATTTCGCGTCGCGCCCCGGTGCGGCTGACGACGAAGCGCATCGGACTGCGCACACCCTGGTCGTGGCTGCCGGCGGGCCTTATTCCGGCCCCGCGCCAGGCGTTGTCGGTCGGCTCGGACGCGCTTGCGCCGCCTTGGCCGGACATTTGGATCGGGTGCGGCCGCGCCTCCATTCCCTTCTCGATGGGCGTCCGCGAGTGGTCGGACAGAAAGACGTTCGTCGTTCAATTGCAGGATCCGCGCATCAACCCACGTGAATTGGACCTCGTGATTCCGCCGATTCACGACGGGCTCGAAGGGCCCAATGTCCTGCCGATCGTTGGCGCTTGCCATCGCATCACGCCGGAACGGCTGCAGCAGGCTGTTGCCGACTACGCCCCGATCGCGCTTGAGGAATTGTCCTCGCCGCGCTTTGCGGTGCTCATTGGCGGCAAGTCGAAGCGGCAGGACATCTCCCCCAGGCGCGCACGCGAGATCGCCGACACCTTGTCCCTGGTTCAGCGCGAAACCGGCGGCGCGCTGCTGGTGACGCTCTCGCGGCGCACCAGCGAGGCGGCGCGTTTCCAATTCCGCACCTTCCTGGCCCCGCACAGCGCAGTGTTTTACGACGGCGACGGCGCCAACCCCTATTTCGCAATTCTGGGTGCGGCTGACCACATCTTCGTCACCGCCGACAGCGTCAACATGGCCACCGAAGCGGCCGCAACCGGCAAGCCGATTCACGTGCTGCCCGTCGACGGTGGCTTGGGCAAGCTTGCCCGTTTCCACCAAAGCTTGGCGCGCCGCGGCTGCGCCCGCCCTTTTCGTGGCAAGCTCGAACTGTGGAGCTATCCCCCGCTGCTGGAGACCGAGCGCGCCGCTGCCACTGTGGTGACAGCGTGGGCGTCTCGCTTGGGCGCGCGCTCCTAGCGGCCCTGGGTTCCACCCGACCGCCGTAACCTCCATATAAGAAAAACGAATCTCCTGCTCGGAAGGTCTCTATGTCCGACAAAGCCCCCCGCCACGCGCCGATTGTCATCGTCGGCTCCGGTCCGGCCGGCTACACCGCCGCGATCTACGCCGCCCGCGCCCTGCGTAAGCCGCTGTTGATCGCCGGCCTGCAGCCGGGCGGCCAGCTCACTATCACCACTGACGTCGAAAATTATCCAGGCTTTGCCGACACCATCCAGGGGCCCTGGCTGATCGAGCAGATGCGCGCCCAGGCCAAGCATGTGGGAACCGAGATCGTCGAAGACATCATCGTAAAAGCGGAGCTGGGAGTGCGCCCGTTCCGACTGACCGGCGACAGCGGCCAAGTGTACCTGGCCGACGCGGTGATCATCGCGACCGGCGCGCAGGCCAAATGGCTTGGCCTGCCTAGCGAGCAGCACTTCCAGGGCTTCGGCGTTTCCGCCTGCGCCACGTGCGACGGCTTTTTCTATCGCGGCAAGGATGTCGCGGTGATCGGCGGCGGCAACAGCGCTGTCGAAGAAGCGCTCTATCTCGCCCATCTAGCCAGAAAGGTTACTCTCGTTCATCGTCGCGACTCGCTGCGCGCGGAGAAAGTGCTGCAGGAGCGGCTGTTCTCGAACCCGAAGGTCGAGATTATCTGGAACAGCGAAGTACACGAGATCGTCGGCGCCCATGAGCCTAAGGGCGTTACTCATCTCGAAATCAAAAACCTCATCACCGGCGCCATCGAGAAGCGCGACGTCGATGGCGTGTTCGTCGCCATCGGCCACGCGCCCGCGACCGAGCTCTTCAAGGGCCAAGTGGCGATGAAAGATAACGGCTACATCGTCGTCAAACCCGGCACGACCGAGACCTCCATCCCGGGCGTGTTCGCCGCCGGGGACGTCGCCGACGATGTCTATCGCCAGGCCGTCACCGCCGCGGGCTTGGGCTGCATGGCGGCGCTGGAAGCCGAGCGCTACCTGTCGGCGCGCGCCGCCGAGCATAGCCAGGACGAAGTCGCAGCTTAGGTTACGCCGATACTGCGGCCGCCAGCCGCTCGGCGGCACGCAAGAAATCTTCCTTGAACTGCTGCACTACCGCGCCGGCGGAGATGGTCGTGTTCATCATGCCGACACCCTGTCCTACCCAATAAGTAGCAAGTTCACCCGCACCCTGGTGTCCGCCCTGCGCCAGTTTGTCGACAAGTCGCAGCGCCGGCTCGGTGACAATCGTCTGCAGCGGCATCGGCAGCGGTTTCGGCGCCCCTTGGGCATCCCACGCCTCGGTCCACCGCGAACGCAGTTGCCGCGATGGTTTTCCGGTGCGCGAGCGCGAGCGCACGGTGTCGCGCGAAGTCGCCGCCAGCAGCTTTTGCTTCACGACCGGACTGGTCTCCGCTTCGGGCGTCGTCAGCCAGACCGAGCCGCACCACGCGCCGGCGGCGCCCATCGCCACGGCCGCAGCCATCTGCGCGCCGGTGACGATGCCGCCGGCGGCGAGCACAGGCGTCGCGCGCCCTGCTGCGCGCAGCGCTTCTACGACTTCCGGCACCAGCACCATGGTGGCGACCTCGCCGCAATGGCCGCCAGCCTCGCCTCCCGCGGCAACCAGAATGTCGACTCCGGCTGCGGCCTGCGCAAGCGCGTGTTCTTTCGAACCGATCAACGCCGCCACGGGCACGGCGTGCTGCTTGGCAAGCGCGATCATCTGCTGCGGCGGAACGCCGAGCGCATTGGCGATCAGCTTGATCGGATGCCGAAAAGCGACGGCAAGTGTCGACGCCACCCCCTCGTCGCGCAGATTGCGCGCAAAGCCGCCTGCGTTGCGGCGCTCGGCGCGCAGCTGCGCTGCATCTACGCCGTGGGCCTCGAGCACGCTCTCGACGAAAGCGAGGTGCGCCGCGGGCAGCGCCGCGACCAACGCGTCGATATCGGCTTCCTCGCCTTTACCCGCGTAGCTGTTGGGCACGATGAGATCGACACCATAGGGTTTGCCGTCCACATGCGCGTCAATCCAGGCGAGTTCTTCCTCCAGGCGCTCCGGCGAATAAGCGGCAGCGCCGAACACGCCCATGCCCCCGGCTTTTGAAACCGCCGCAATGACATCGCGGCTATGGGAGAACGCAAAGAGTGGAAACTCGATGCCCAATTGCGCGCAGATCGGTACGTTCAACATGCAAAGAGCATAGAACGCTTGCCCCAAGGTGAGCACAAGAGGTTCAGAATGGACGCAAACAGAGTGCCGGTGATTGTCGGCGTTGGCCAGGTCAACGACCGGCCCGCCGATCCGGCGTTGGGCCTGGACTCGATGCAATTGATGCGCGCGGCGCTGATCGAGGCCGACGCCGATGCCGGCGGCGGCTGGCTGAAACTGCTGAACTGGCTGAGCGTCGTCGACCAGATTTCTTGTCCCGAGCTGGGAGATCTTTCGCGGCCATTGGCGGAGGCGCTGGGCGCCGCGCCCACGCATTGCGCCAAGACGCCGTATCCCAGCGGCGACAGCCCCATCCGCCTGCTCGATGAAGCCGCCAACGCCATCGCCGCCGGCGAGATCGAGGTCGCGGCCATTGTCGGCGGCGAGGCGTTGCGGACGGCCGCGCTGCGCAAGCGCGACAGCGGCGGCGCCAACCCGGTGCGCGCGGCGGCAACGCAGGGCGCCCGGCC
>CAZNTI010000138.1:0-5862 GCA_964575885.1 uncultured Terricaulis sp. | reverse complement strand
CGCGCGTTCGGGTCAGGCCTGCATTGATGTCGATTGTCACATCCGGGTCGGTGTACGCCCCGCTGGGGTCGTAGATCGTCAGCGGCGGCTCGTTCGCGCTCGGATGCAGCGCCACTTCGCGGAACGGAACGCGTAGCGCCGGATGCGCGCAGCCGGAAGCGTAGACCTTGCGCGAGCCTATCAGCGGTCCGACCGTTACGCTTGGCGCGAACGCGGATTGATCCTGTGGCGTGTTCATGCGGGCCTCCCTCCGCCGGTGCTAACCGGTTCAGGTTCGACGGGTCAGGGCGTCAGCCCAATCTCAGCCGCTTCGGCGCGGCTCCCCGGGTTATGGATGGACCCAACGCTAGACGCAGACATCTCGCTTGGCAAACGGTGCGCTGGCGGCGAGCATGCATGGCGATGCGTGTACTGATCCTTGCTCTCAGCGTGCTGTGTGCGGCATGCGCGGCGCCGCAGGCGCACCCCTTCGCCGCCGAGATCGCCGCGTTCGCGCGCGCCGACCGCGCGGCGCCGCCGCCAAGGTGCCAAATCCTCTTCGTCGGCAGCTCCAGCATCCGCTACTGGGGCAGGCTTAGCGCCGATATGCGGCCGCACCCCGTGCTCAATCGCGGCTTCGGCGGGGCCACTATCGCCGACGTGAACCGAGCCTTCGGTGTAATCGTCGCGCCGTACCGACCGCGGGCCATTGTGTTTTATGCCGGCGAGAACGATGTCGACCGCGGCGCCGACGCGGAGGCGGTGACGACGGCGTTTGCCCGGTTCATGGCCATGAAGCGGCGCGCGCTTGGTGCAACGCCGGTCTACTTTGTGTCGTTGAAACCCTCGCGTCTGCGTTGGGCGCAGCGTCCGGTGCAGATCGAGGCCAACACCGCCATCGCCCGTATGGCCGACGCCGCGCAAGATCTGGTGTTCGTTGACGTAGCCAGCGCGATGCTCGAGGACGGCGCGCCGCGCGACGTCTATGTCGCCGACGGATTGCACATGAACGGCGATGGCTATGCGATCTGGACTCGCATCGTCGGCGAGGCGCTTGCCGCTCCAGCGCCCTCACAGGCCCCTGGCTGTGACTAGCCGCGCCCGCGCTACCCGCCCAAGGGCGACCTGAGACCGGTCGGCAGGACGACGTTGGCGGCTGCGTTAGCGGCGTCCGACGTCGACGCGGAAAATGCCGGAAATGTAACCAGCATAGGTCAGCCATACGCCGACCAGCGAAAGCGCCAAGCCGATGATCGGGACCAGCCGGTTGTTGATGAGAATGTATTGCAGGCCGGCGCGCGCGAGTTCTGGCGCGAGCAGACAGAACAATCCCTGAGCGATGGCCAGCCAGCCCAGCAGGGCGACCAGGGCGGCTGTGAATCCATCCCAGCGCCGATGCAAGGTCACGAGTGCGAAACCGCACATGGTCCAAAACAACGACGCGAATACGAACAGTCCGTCATTGGTCTGGAAGTCGCCGATTGCCGAGATTGTGGTGTCGCTATAGGAAATGAGTACGACGCCGCCGGCGATCATGGTGGGCCCGATGATGCGGGCGGCCACAAACGTCGAATCAAGCTGCATTGCGCATGTCCCGCAAAAACGCCGCATCAGGTCGGCGTCCCCGAGCGGCCGACACTAGGGACTGCCCCTGACGGGTCAAGGCGTTTGCTGGGGTCGGCCATTGCCTCGCCAGAGCGGCGGTTTCAAGGTGAGCGCAGAGGGATTGCGCATGGGATCGCCCGCCGATTACACCATTATCGTCCTGCTGGTGGCCGTGGGCGTCGGCATATGGACCGTGCTTGATCGCTTGGCTCAGCTGCAGCGCGACCTGGACGCGCTGAGGCGCACGTTGCCCGGTGGGGATCCGCCGGCCGACGCCGCCTGAATCACTCCGCCGCGCGCGGATGCGCGGCATCGCCTTCTGCCACAGCCTGATCTGGCGGCGAAAGCTTGAATTGCGGCGACGGCGCCTCGATCCCGGCCGCGTCGAAGGCGAGCTTGACCCGCTTCAAATACTCCCGGCGCACCGCCCATTGCTTGATCGGCAAAGTCTTGATGCGCGCCTTCAGCATCACCCCCGTGTCGGACACCTTGTCGACGCCCAGAATTTCGATCGGCTCCAGGATGAGCGAACTGAATGCGGGGTCCTGCCTAAGCTGTTCGCCGGCGCTTTGCATGACCTCAAGCGCGCGCAGGAGGTCGGCCGAGTGCGCGATGGTGAGATCGAACACCGCGAAGGCGAAGCCCTTGGTCATGTTGTGGATGGTCTGGGCTTCGCCGTAGGGGATCACGTGCAAGGTCCCGTCGAAATCGCGCAGCTTGATCGTGCGCAGCGACATGTCTTCGACCAGGCCGCTGGAGGCGCCGATGCGCACGACGTCGCCGATCGACACGCTGTCCTCGACGATCAGAAACAGCCCGGTGAGAAAGTCTTTCACCAGGGTCTGCGCGCCGAATCCGACCGCAAGCCCGACAATGCCGGCGCCGGCGATCAGCGGTCCGATCTCCACCCCCACTTGCCCCAGAACCATCATCGCGCCGATCACCAGCAGCACGGTTGTGACCACGCCGCTGACAACCGGCGCGATGGTGCGCAATTGCGCAGCGCGGCGCGGTCCGCGGGTACGGTCAGCGATGTTGGAGAAGACGCGCCGGATCGCGAGCTGCGAAATTTCGATGGCTGCGAACACCACCGCGATGGTGACCGCCATGCGTCCGGCGGTGAGCATGGCCCTGCCCATTGGGCCGGCCATCACCTCGGCGAGCCCGATGCCCCAGATGTGCAGCAGCATGAGTCCCGCCCCGACCGCGACTGCCAGCCGGACGATGGGCAGCGTCCAGGCCCCGATCATGCCGTTCTTGGGCGCATCCTCGCCATCCGGCGAGATTCGCGCGGCGATCGCTTTGAGACCGAGCCGCAGCGCCACCAGCGCCAACAGGGCCCCCAGCACCACCAGCAGCGTCAGCCCCGCGCGGATCGCCGCTTCCTGCGGATCGAGCGACAGCACGCCGCGCACCAGGCTTTCGAGCTGCGCGGCGAGGTCGCCATTCGCGGGCGCATTGGCGCTGGGGGCTGCGGCGGGCGCTGAGGCGGCGACTGGCGGCATCATCGTGTCCTTGTGGTGATGCATCGCGCGACCAGCTAGCGCGCGGGGCGTGCTTTTCGAGACTGCGTTGGAGGCGATCGGCGAAGCCGCAGCGCGTTACGCATGGGCATCGGTCGACATCGGTGCATGCCCACTTTAGATCGCTGCAGCAAGCGAGGGGAGCACCTATGTTGGCGCGGACGATTTGGGCGGTGTTGACGTTTGCGCTGGCGGGCTGCGGCGGCGAGCGCGCCGCGCCGGCGCGTGTGGCACCGGCCTTGCCGCAATCCGAAAGCGCCTGGATCGAGCTTACGCCGCAGCCGGTCGAGATCGACGGTCAGCTGGTGACGCCGACTTGCTCGGGCGCGCCGGGAACGGATCCCGCGTTCCGCTTCTGGGCCAGGCGCGGCGGCGGCGACGGCCTGGTGGTGTATTTCGACGGCGGCGGCGCCTGCTGGGACGGGGCCAGCTGCGCGCAGGCGCGGCGCGCGTCCGACGCCGGCGATTGGGGCGAGGCGTTGTACAAGGCCGAGCTGCTGCCGGGCGACGATCCGCGCGGTATGGAGGGGCTTTTCGATCTCGAAGACGAACGCAATCCGGTGCGCGACTGGAGCATGGTGTTCGTGCCGTACTGCACCGGCGATGTACATGCGGGCTCGAACACGGCGCGTTACGCCAATCCCGAAACGGGCGAAGCCTACGCGATCCAGCATCGCGGCGCGGACAATTTCCGCGTCGTGCTCGAATGGATCCGCGACAATTTCGACGCGCCGGATCAGCTGCTGGTGACCGGCTCCAGCGCCGGCGCCTACGGCGCGGCGGTGCACTATGCGCGCGTGCGCGAGGCGTTTCCAGGCGGGCGCGCGATGATGCTGGGCGATGCCGGCCAGGGCGTTTCGCCGGAAGGTTTCGCCAGCCGCCCTGACGAATCCTGGAACTACCAGCTTCCGGCTTCAGTATTCGGCGCGGACGCGCGCTACGCGGACGGCGACGATATCTTGGCGCGCCTCGCCGCGCATTATCCGGGCGACCGCTTTGCGCAATACACCACCGCGCACGATAGCGTGCAGGTGGCGTACTTCGCGCTGATGGGCGTGCGCAATGCTTGCGCGGCCTGGACGCAAAGCATGGCGCGTGATCTGGCGCGCCGCGGCGCTGCGGAGAACTTCCGTTCGTATCTCGCCGCCGGCGATACGCACACGATCCTGCGCTCGCCGCTGTTTTACACCGAAGCCAGCGGCGGCGCGCCGTTCACCGCATGGCTCGCCGCCGCGCTGGGCGAGGGCGCATGGGAAAGCAGCACATGCACGGACTGCCTCGCGCCGCCGGCGCGGTGTGCGTACTAAGCGACGACGCGGGTAGCAGGTGCGGGAGAGGGCGTTGTGGAGCGATAGATTCGAGCAAGAGCGCTGGATCTTCGAGCACGATACGGACCACTGGAAACGGGTCCGGCGGGGAGAACTTTATCACTACACGTCCAAGCGATCTGCTGATTCCATCATGTCCGCGAGGCAGCTCCGACTGTCCAATTCGCGGAAGTTGGATGATCCGGAGGAGTATGAGATCGCCGTAACGTTCTTCGGCAATTGTATCAGGTACTATGAGCGGGGTGAGAGTTCTTACGGACCGCTGTCTGCTCTGCTTCGTAGCGTCAACAGAGACACTCTGGATGCTTTCGAGTTGGCGTTGGCAGAAACAGTGAGGCTTAAGTCTCGGTGGCGCTTCTATAGTTTTTCGCTTACCGAACTTGGTTTCAGCAGGCGGCACTGGAGAGAATACAGGCGAGGCGCAGCGGGCGCATGTCTGGTGTTCGACAAAGCCGAGCTCGGCGCAATATCGTCGGGGGTTTTCCGCGACTATTCGCGCAAAAATCCTGTTAGCGCGGGATTTGACGACGGACATCTGTTCAAGCCAGTGATTTACGGGGGCGACGAATTCGGTCGCAAGATGTTCCCTCACCTTGACCGCGCTGTGAACCTGATTGCGGATTGCACGAAGGGCGAATTGGATGCGCTGAAGGAGGAAATTGGGAGGGGCCTGGCGTCTCTCGGTGTATATTTTTCATCGCTTTCCAAGTCGCCGAACTACGCCTGGGAGAGGGAATGGCGCTTGGTGAGATTCGAGGCGATTGGGGAAGGCGGCCGTGGATCCGGTCTTGATCGAGAGCAAGACCGCGTTTTCTTGGATTTCGAACCGCACTCATGGGAGAAGGCGCTATTGCGCACCAGAGTGGGATTACTCGCAAATATTACCCATGAACTTGGATGGGCTCCAAAGGTGGGTGCTTGAGCGCGACGCGATCAGGTCAGGCTTCAGAGTGCTTGCCTTCACCCGCCCCCCCGGTTCTTCACCAGATCGTCCACCACGGCGGGATCGGCCAGCGTTGACGTGTCGCCCAAATTGCCAAGCTCGTTCTCGGCGATCTTGCGCAGGATGCGCCGCATGATCTTGCCGGAGCGCGTTTTCGGCAGCCCGGGGGCGAACTGGATCACGTCAGGTCGCGCGATGGCGCCGATCTCCTGGCCCACCCAGCGCTTTAGCTCATCGCGCAGCGCCTCACTCGGCTCGTCCTGTAGGTTGAGCGTCACATAGGCGTAGACGCCCTGGCCCTTGATGTCGTGCGGATAGCCGACCACGGCGGCTTCCGCCACTTTGTGGTGCGCCACCAGCGCGCTTTCGATCTCGGCGGTGCCAAGGCGATGGCCCGAAACATTGAGCACGTCATCGACGCGGCCGGTGATCCAATAATAGCCGTCCTCGTCACGGCGGCAGCCGTCGCCGGTGAAATACATGC
>CAZNTI010000137.1:0-5865 GCA_964575885.1 uncultured Terricaulis sp. | reverse complement strand
GGGTTCTGGTAGCTGAGCGAGCGTTCGAGGCGCGCGGCAGCGCCCAGTCGTTCGCGCTCGGCGGCAAGGCGAGCGATATCGGGCGCCTGATCTGGGTTCAGCGCATGGTCGTGGTCTGCAGCGACTGGCAGGGAAAAGTCGGTGCGGATCAGCGCAAAGCCGTCTTCTCCGCCCCAATAGGAGGCGAGCCGCGCCCGCGCCGTCGCTGCTTGCGCCTCCGCGCGTGTCAGCGCGATGCGCGCCTCGGCCAAGCCCGCCTGCGCACGCGCGCCGGCCATCAGGGGATCGCGCGCGGCCGCGACGCGGCGCGCTACAGAAGTGTCGAGTGCTTCGGCGGTGGCGACGCGCTCACGCTCAATGGCGACCAGCTCTTCTGCGGCGAGGGCGTCGAAATAGGCGATCTGCACATCGCGAAGAAGATCGAGACCGCGCAAGGCCCGGTCTAGTTCTGCACCGTGCAATGCGCGGTCGGCGAGACGGATGCGCGCGCGCCTTTGTCCGCCGAATTCTACTTCCTGCGACAGACTGAATGTCGTCTCGGCGCCCTGAAAGCCACGCAGATCGCCGCGGCCGTTGAAGTTCTCGACTTCCGCACCGAGTTCGGGATTGGGCCGCACGCGCGCCTGGCGCACGTCGCCGAGCGCCGCATCGACGCCGGCGCCGGCGGCGCGCAGGCCAGGATCGGATTCAATGGCGCGCGCGAGCGCATCTTGCAAAGTGAGCGGCGCATGCGGCGTCTGCGCGTCGGCCTCGCCGATGACGCTGGCGACGCATGCGACCCCAAGAAGGGCCGCAACGTGATAGAATGACAAAGACAGACCTCCTCTGTCGCAAACAGGAGCATCCCGCCTTTCGGCGGGCGCGCGTTCGGATCAGAGGACGGGGCGCGGGGGCCTTAAAGGCGGCGCAGAGACGTGCGTCGGCGGACCGGCATACAATGCTGGCCAAGCCCCTTTCACGCACGCTAGCGCCAAAACGGGAGTCGCCGGCACACTGGCCTGTGTGAACTGTGGGCATGCGTGAACATGCGTGAGCGGTTCGGTGCCGCTCTGATCTGTTCTGCCCTCGTCCTGTTCGCCATCAACGACATCACTGGGTTCGTCATGCGGGTGACCGTGATGGTCCTCCGCGCTCAGAATTAAGCCGGACGGTGACTCAATCGCATGCACAGCGTGATGGGCGCCCACTTCATGAGCGTGCGCAGGCGCTGTCGCCAACGCCCCAAATTGGGCGATAGCGAGCGTCAAGAGAACGCGCAGGAGGCGATTCCACCATTCCATCACGTCTTGATTGCCCGCGATTCTTTACCAAGGCATGAAGACACAACGTCACGCTCTAGCCATGCCTGACTACAGACGAACGCGGTTCGGGTTATCCTCATCGATCAACAGCCTCGACCTCGGTGCGGACGAGATCGTACAATTGCTGCGGTCCAAAACTTGGCAGCGCTTTGCCGTTCACAAAGAAGGTGGGCGTTCCCCTGACGCCAAGCGTTGTCGCATCGGCGATGTCCTGGTTTAGCGCCGCGGTGATGTGGGGCGCCCGCATCGCGGCTCTTGCTCGTGCTTGATCGAGACCGGCTGTCGCCGCTGCGGTCCAGGCGCTTTCGAGTTGCGGGCGGCCGTGCGCCGCCCACCGCGGCTGTTCGACGAACAGCGCCTCCAGCACCGGCTCGAACACATTCTGCATCCGCGCTGTTTCCAGAATGCGCACTGCCTCGTCGGAGCCTTCGTGCAACGGCGTGTAGCGCATAACCAACCGCACATCATTCGGATATTGCGCCATGATCCGCTTCACGATCGGATAGAAGGCGCGGCAGGCCTCACAGGAAGGATCGAAAAATTCCACAATTGTAACTGGCGCGTCGCGCGGGCCGACGACGGGCGAATGCTCGCGCACGTAGACGGTCCATTGCGGTGTTACGCTGGCCGGTGCGGGGACTGCGTCAGAAACGTCAGCCGCTGGCGCCGCCACTTCAGGGACGACCGCAGGCGTTGTCATTTCAACTGGATCCGATGCGACCATCGGCGCCTCCGGCGGGTGCTCTGGGCGGCCATTGTAGAAGAACACCGCGGCGGCGAAGACAGCAATGGCCAAGCCGGCGATGGCCAGCACGATTGTGCGTTTGCTCATGGTGATCTCCGACGAGCGATGACGAGGAGAACGAGGATTGCGGAAAACGCCATCACTGAGAGCACGGGGATCGGCGCCCATCCGAGGATGGTCATGTCCGTGCTGGCGCACGATGGCCCCGCGCCACATTGCTCGATCGGTTCTCGAATCACGCCGCCATAGAGAAGCGCGTGGTAAAGTGCGACAACCCAGCCGATCGCGGCCAGCGGCAGCGCATAGCGCCACACACGCATATCCGACGTGACGCACGCGACCAGGAGGATGACGGCAAGGGGGAACATGAAGGCGCGCTGAAACCAGCACAGTACGCAAGGCGCTTGGCCCATGATCTCGCCGATGAAGAGCGCGCCGAGCGTTGCGCAGAGCGCGATCATCCACGCCGCGAGCAACAACCACCATGTGCGCCGATCGCCATCGGTTTTTTCCGCTGCAGCGGGTGCGGTGTCCGTCTTCGTCATGAGCGCTTCTGCCTTAACGCCATCATGGTCCAACCAAATCCGGCGCGAGTTACACGCGGGGGCGTTGTCGGCAAAATCGAACGCAGCAAACAAAGTGGCGGCCGCGCCCCGGGGGGCGGGGAAGTGACGCGGCCGCGCCGCCGGTCATGAGAAAATGCGCTCATGTGGCGGTCTCTCGATAGGCCAAGAGGCGAAGCGCGTTCGCTACTACGAGGAGTGTTGAGCCCTCGTGGAAGATGATCGCCGCGCCGATCTGCAGGCCAAAAATGGTGGAAGGGATGAGCAGGGCGACAACGCCGAGGCTGGCCCAGAGATTTTGCTGGATGATGCGTGTGGTCTGCCGACTAAGCCCCACTGCGAACGGCAAGTGTGCGAGATCATCGGCCATCAGCGCAACATCAGCCGTTTCGAGCGCTACGTCAGAGCCTGCCGCGCCCATCGCAACGCCGACATTGGCGTTGGCGAGCGCCGGCGCGTCATTGACCCCGTCGCCGATCATGGCGACGCCGCCGGCTTCGGCTCTGAGCGTGTTGATGGCGGCGACCTTTTCGTCAGGCATCAGCCCGCCAAATGCCTGATCGAGACCGATGCTGCCTGCGACTGCGTCCGCGACGCGCTGGTTGTCCCCGCTCAGCATGACGACACGCCGGATGCCGAGGCGGCGCAAGCGCTCGACTGTTTCTCTTGCGGATTTGCGTTCGGTGTCCATGACGCCGAGGACGCCCAGATACACTGCGCCGCGGCGCACGACCATGACGGTGCGTCCTGACGATTCGAGATTGGTTACAATGAGCCGGAGTTCGCTCGGCAATGGCGCTGGGCTTGCGTCGAACAATCCCGGCTTGCCGATCTGTACGACGGCGCCGCCGATGCGGCCCTGAATGCCCTTGCCGGTGATGCTCTCAACTGCATCAGCGGTCGGAACCGCAGCGCCGCCAAGGCGCGCGGCGCCGTCGCGCACGATGGCGCTGGCGAGCGGATGATCGCTGCTGCGTTCGATCGCCACCGCGACGCTGAGCAGTTCGTGTTCGGTGACGCCGAAGAGCGGTTTGACGTCGGTGAGGTAGGGTTTGCCCTCCGTCAGTGTGCCGGTCTTGTCGAAGGCGATGGCGCTGACACGCCCAAGCGCCTCAAGTGCAGCCCCGCCTTTGACAAGCACCCCGCCGCGCGCGGCGCGCGCTACGCCGCTCAACACGGCGCTCGGCACGGAGATGGCGAGCGCGCAAGGGCTGGCCGCGACCAGCACCGCCATCGCGCGATAGAAACTGTCCGAGAACGGCTCGTCGATGACGACCCACGCGAACAGCAGCACGCCGACCAGGACGAGCACGCATGGGACGAAGATGCGCTCGAACTTTTCGGTAAAGTTCTGCGTCGGAGAGCGTTGCGATTCCGCCTCGGCCACGAGACGCACGATGCGCGCCAGCATGCTTTCTGCGGCAAGGCGAGCGACGCGCACATAGAGCAAGCCCACGCCATTGATCGCGCCAGCGAAAACGCGGTGCTGCTCGGGCGCCTTCGAAAAATCTGGAAAGGCGTCGGGGCTGTCGACGGCTACCTTTTCCACCGGCGCGCTCTCGCCTGTGATCGGCGCCTGGTTGACCGCGCTCGCCCCGGCAACGACCACGCCATCGGCAGGCAGACGTTCATTGGGTAAGACCACGATGATGTCGCCGATCATGAGATCGGCGACCGCGACGTCTTCGGTCACGTCGCCGCGCCGTACTTGCGCGCGCTCGGGCGTCAAGTGCCCCAGCGCTTCGATCGCGCGCTTTGCGCGGCCCATCGCCCAATTCTCGAGCGCGTGTCCGAGACTGAACAGAAACAGCAGCAGCGCGCCCTCGGCCCAAGCCCCCAAGAGTGCGGCGCCCAATGCGGCCACGAGCATCAGGGAGTCGATGCGGAATTGGCGTCGGCGCAGATTGTCGAAGGCTTCGCGCGTGGTGAAATAGCCGCCGAGCACATAAGCGGCGATGAAGCCCACGAGCGGCCAAGTCTCGACACCCGCGCGCTCCAGGAGCCATCCCGCACACAAGCCGATTCCCGAGCCCAGCGCGAACACGAGTTCAGTGCGCTCGCCGAACCACCCGCCATGGTCATGATCGTGCTTACTGCTCTCTGAATGAACAGGGGCGCGCTGAAGAGGCGCGGTATCGCTTGACAACATCGCCAGCACGCGCTCGCCGTCCAGGACGTTTGCGTCGAACTCGACCAACACTTCGCCGCTTTCGAACGCATCGACACCGAGGACGCCTTTGGCGCCGCGTAGAGCTTCAATCCGCTGCGCCGTGGTTTCACCGCCGGGCCTTAGCAATGCGTGGCCGTTCTTGCGGCCGACCTTCGCGCCTGCTTGCGCGGCGCCGGCGCGCACCTTCTCCAACGTCGTTTGATCGGGATCGAAATGGATGCAGACCTTGAGTGGTCCGCGGTTGGGGTCGTTGACGACATGCGCCTTTTCAACCGAGGCGAGCGTTTCGATGCGCTCGCTCAGGGCGAGTGCGCAGCGTCGGCAACGTCCAGCCGATGGCGATCCCAGGAGGCTCGCAACGTCCAGCCGATCTTTCTTGACGTTCGCCATCGGCGACGGCTCCTACGGTGCGTTGCGATTCAGATCGGCGAGCGCTCTCATCAGCTTGCGCTCTCGATGACCACCGCTGTGGCGACTGCACTCATGACAGCGGCGATCCTGAGCGCCGCCTGGACGCGTTCGAGCGGCACGTTGCGTTTGTGCAATTCCGCTTCATGGACGTTGAGGCAAACGTCGCATTTGCGCACGGCCGAAACCGCGAACGCCCACAATTCGAAATCGATTTTCTCCACCTCGCTCTGGGACAGCGCACTCATGGCGAGGCCCAGCGGTTGGCTGCGATAATCGTGGTTCTTGAGTTGATTGATCGCCGCGTAATAGACCGTGTTCATCGACATGATCGTGGCCGCGGACTTGGCGGCGGTGCGCGCCGCTGGCGACAACCGGGTCGCGGCGTCATCTTCGACGGCGCGGATCAGAGGCGCCACGCCTGTCGCGCAAGCGCAGGCGAGCAGGCATCCCCATTTCTGTTGGTCAGTCAGTATCTGTTCTTCGGCGAGGGTTATGAGATTGTGCTTTTGGTCGCCGGCATAAGCGGGCAGGGCGTCGCGAAGCGATGAGAGCGTCATGTGGGGCCTACCTTTCATTCTCGTTTGCTGAGGTGCGGATGTGATTTGCGGCGCCGCGCAGGCCGCGCGCCGGCCCGTCAGCCGACGCCGTCGCCGCCGCATCGCGGAAGCGAGCGGC
>CAZNTI010000136.1:0-5865 GCA_964575885.1 uncultured Terricaulis sp. | reverse complement strand
GTCTCAGGTGCTCACCGATCTCGCGATCCAGATCTTGCGCGACGGCGAAGGCGCAACCAAGCTGGTGCGCGTGACGGTCGAGGGCGCGGTCAGCGACGCTTCGGCCAAGATCATTGCACGCACGGTGTGCGAGAGCCCGCTGGTGAAAACCGCCATTGCCGGGGAAGACGCCAATTGGGGCCGCATCGTCATGGCGGTGGGGCGCGCCGACCAGCCAATCGAGCGCTCGAAGATCGCCGTGCGCTTTGGCGCGCTGTGGGCGGCCCGCGACGGCATGATCGCGGCTGAGTACGACGAAGCCGCGATGAGCGCCTACATGCGACGCGCCGAATTGGAGATCGGCGTCACAGTCGGCGGCGGCCCCGGCCGGGCGGTGATGCACACCTGCGACCTGACCAAACGCTACGTCGAGATCAACGGCGATTATCGCAGTTAGGGCGTTGCTGTCACACCGCGAAGAATGCGATCGCGCGCGCCAGCGTGGTGGCGGTTTTGAGCATCGGCGCCAACGCTTCGATCCGCTCGCCGCGCAGGCGCGCCGCCTTCACCGCTTCGTTGGCTTCCTGCAGCTGCGCGGTGGCGGCCTGCAGACGCTCGTCGTTGCTGCGCAGCGCGCAGCGCAGCGCCTGCTCCCAGGCGGATTTGGCGGCCCAGTAATTCTCGGTGATCGCCTCCACCTCGTCTTCGGTCTGGGCGTTCTTCATGTCCGTGCGGTAGTGGCGCATCACCGACTTGAAGTTCTCCTCGACCGCTTCGAGATGGCTGAGGTTTATTCCCTGCGTCACTGCTATTCCTCCGCGATAAACGTATCCATCTGCTCGGTGATGACATCCACGCGCTCGATCGACACCTGCTCGCGGGTTTCGAAGTCGCGATGCGCCTCGATCAGCGCCCGCAGCCCCGCGCGCACGGTAGAGTTCGCCATGCGCGCACGCTCAAGCGAGTCTTGCGTCTGGCGTTGAGTCACGTAGTCGATCAGCGCGCGCGACTGCGGCGTCGCCCAGGGTCCGCTGCCAGTATACCCGATGACCGGAATGCCGGCCTCCTCGAGCGCCGCCTGCGCGCGCTCGCCCAGCGCATCCTCATCGATGAGCTCGCCTTCGCGCAATATCTCGAGGGCGAGACCGCGGCGCGCGTAGTCGATCTCGCGCACGGAGTCGATGACCGCCGCCTCGACCTCATACGACGCATCGAGAATTTCGAGCATGCCGCGCAGCGCCCGGCTTGCGTCGCGCGCGCTGTTTAGACGATTGCGCTGGCTCAGCCCGTCGATCGCTTGCCCGATCAGCCCGGCGGCGGCCCGCAGTTCGGCGCGGCGCTGCGGGGTCCAGCGATTCTGCATGCGCGACCAGGTCTCGTCGCTGGTCAGGGCTTGCTGCACGCGCTCGGCGCTGACGGCGGCCGCCGAGAGCGCCGGGCCCAGATTGGGCGCGCTGTCTTCGTCGGCGGCGAAAGCCTGGAACTCCGCGTACGCGCTCGTCAGCTGCTCAGCGAAAACGATGCGGTCCGTGAACAGCGCCGCTTCGCCGGCCGCCACCCCGCTCTGCAACTGGCCCTCGCGCCGCGCGCGATCGCAGTCCGGCGGGTTTTCCTGGTCCGGCTGGAACCGAAAATCCGGCTGCGCCATGTAAAAGTTGACGCAGTCGAGCAGATCGCCGCGTGTGTAGACCTCTTGTGCGGCCGCGTAGCCGCCGGTGAGCCGGGTCGAGAAGTTGGCGCCGGCGCCGCCAAGCTCGCTGGCGCGCTCAAGCCCCCCGGCCGCGCACGACGCCAGCGCCATGCAGCCAATCGCGCCAAGCCCAGATCGCACTTGCATGTATTGCTCCCCGCGCAAACTGTCAGCGACGGTAGCATCGGGCGCCGGTGGGTCAACCGGGCCCGATGCAGGCTCGTCAAGGGCTTACGGGGCGTCCGGCGCGCGCTGCCGCTGTGGCTCGCGACGCGCCGCCGGGCACAGGCCCATCAGCAACGCCCGGTTGGTCGGCAGCACGGCGCGGTCGCGGAACGCTTCCCGGGCACGCGCATCGGTGCGCCACACATCCGGACGCAGACTGCAGGTGCCAAGCAAGCCGGCTTGATCCTCAAGCGCCAGCCGCGCCAAGCGACCGTAGCCGCGGCCCGGATCGCCCAGCGCCACCGCATAGCCCTCTTCGATCACGCGTGAGCCGAGATCGTATTGCTGCTCACCTTTGACCGCGGTGCATGTCACTTGCGGGTGTCGGTAGCTCTCTGCTTCGCGTTCCTCGGGCTCGTCGGCGACGACGCACGTCACCAGCGCGCCGTTCACAAGATCGCCGAGATAGCGCGCCGCGGTGTCGCCGCAGGGTGTGGTGTCGCGGCCGCGGCGGCAAATCTGCGAGCGTTCCGGGGCGTCGACGCCGTCCAGCTGCACCGCCACTTCGCCGACCCGCAGCGTATCGCCGTCGTCGACATTTTCGGAAGTCATGTAGGTTGCGTAGACGCGCTGCTGGGCCACCGCGCCGAAGCCGGTGCCCACGATCGCTAGCGCCAGCACCCCTCCAAGTATGGCGCCGACCAAGCCGATGGCCAGCGGCCGCGCCACGCGCTCGAGCAAATCCCCGGGCGTGAACGCCACCACAGAGATCACGCCAAGGATCGCTGCAATGATCAGGAACAAATCCAGCAGCGGTAAAACGAAGCGCCCGACATAGGGCAAGTTGTGTTCGAGCGAGCGCGCCAGCACGCTTTCGCCGGGCGCGTACCAGTGCGCCGCGAGGTCGCCGAAAGCGCGCAACAGCCCGCCGCGGTCGCTGTCGCCGGCGACCATCGTGAACGCTGCGATCAGCGCCAGCACGCCGGCCCCCCAGACCCCGCCGCGGACCATAAGCGGCCATTGCCGCGTGCTGGCCAAAAACAGCAGCAGCGCCACAATTAACAGGACAAATGATAAAACAGCCATGGCTGACCCTCCCCGCCAGACACACTATCCGGAATGGTCGCCAACCAGCAACAACCGGCACAGCTCGCCTCTAGCCCAGCTTCGCTCCGGGCGCGAGCGCAATCCCCCGTCCCTCGCCGACGTTGACAAAACGCCGGCCAGAAATCACCGACAATGCGTAATGAACGGGCCCGGCCGCGGCGCCGGATAGAGGGGCGGATGTGGGTCTAAAGACACAGATCATCGTGGCGGGCGGCGGCGCCGGGGGCCTAGAACTGGTTCGCAAGCTGGGTGACCGGTTTGGCCGCGAGCGCTTCGACATCATCCTCATCGAACCGCACCGCACCCACGTCTGGAAGCCGTTGCTGCATGAAGTGGCCGCCGGCTCCCTGGACGCCAATCTCGACGAGGTCGGCTATCGGGCCCACGCGCATCGCTGGCGCTACCGGTTCTTCCAAGGCCGGATCGAAGACATCGACCGCGCCGCCCGACAGGTGATCATCGCCCCGCTGCTTGACGACGACGGCGCTGAGCTCATCGGCCGTCAGCGCGTCCGCTACGATTATCTGGTGCTGGCGATGGGCTCGGTCACCAACCACTTCAACACCCCGGGCGCGGCCGAACATTGCCTGTTCCTGGACGATCGCGAGCAGGCCGATCGTTTCCGGCTGCGCCTGCTCAATCAATGCCTGCGGGTGTCGCGGCAAATGAGCGCCGATCCGCAATCCGACGCGCACGTGCGCATCGCCATCGTGGGCGCGGGCGCAACCGGCGTAGAACTGGCGGCGGAGTTGTACAACGCCGCCGCGGGGCTGCGCCACTACGGCCTTGAGGTGTTCGATGAAAGCCGTCTGCAGATCAGCCTGATCGAAGCCGGCCCCCGCATCCTGCCAGCGCTGCCGGAAA
Organism: uncultured Terricaulis sp.; assembly: GCA_964575885.1. Taxonomy (GTDB): domain Bacteria; phylum Pseudomonadota; class Alphaproteobacteria; order Caulobacterales; family Aquidulcibacteraceae; genus Vitreimonas. Next base: position 2,060 of record CAZNTI010000136.1, on the reverse strand, counting down.
AGCTCGCCGAGGCCGTGCACGAGGAGCTGGAAGGTCTTGGCGTGCGCGTGCTGGTCAATGCGCGCGTCGCCGAGGTCACGCGCGACAGCGTCAAGCTTGCAGCCGGCGACGCCATCGCCGCCGACCTGCGGGTGTGGGCCGCAGGCGTGAAGGGCGCCGACTCGCTCGCGGATTTCGCCGGCCTCGAAAGCGCGCGCGACAACCGCCTGCTGGTGCGCCCGACGTTGCAAACCACACGCGACGATCGCATTTTCGCGATCGGCGATTGCAGCGCCTGCCCGCTCCCGGACAGCGAGCGCTACGTGCCCCCGCGCGCGCAAGCCGCGCACCAGATGGCCGACACTGCCTTCGACAACCTCCAAAACCTGATCCATGGCCGGCCGCTCAAGCCCTTCGTCTATCAGGATTTCGGTTCGCTGGTGTCGTTGAGCCGGTATTCCACCGTAGGCTCGCTGATGGGCGGCCTCATTGGCGGCAAGCTCGCAATCGAGGGCCGGCTGGCGCGCCTAGTCTACGTATCGCTCTATCAGATGCACGTGATCGCCATCCATGGCTGGCTGCGGGGATTGGCGATGATCGTCATCGGTCATGTCAACGCGGTCATCCGGCCCCGCCTCAAACTGCACTGATGGCGCAGCGCGCGCAGGCGCGCTATCATGGGTGCTCGAGCATGGGGGGCTGAGATGGCGAACGCGCCCGACGCTGCTACGCAGGCCTTGGCCGCTCTGCCGCTTCTCATTCTGCTGGTGGCGGCGCCGCTGGCGTTTGTCGCGTCGCTGTTGCTGCTTGGCATGTTCAAACGGGCCGTCAAACGCTCGATGATGCGCGCGGTCGGCGCGGGCGTGAGCGAGCGTGTCGTTTCGAGCGCGTCGACGCCCGCCGCCGCGCTCGGCATGGGCGACGCCGCCGAGACAGCGCGCGCCGACCCATATCTCGCAGCGCCCGGCGGCGTGGCTTACGGGTTGGGCGGGCTCGCCTATGCGCTGGTGGCGGCGTGGTCCTCCCTCACCGCGAACATGGATGGCGGCGCGCTTGGACTGGACGTCCTCGCGCCCTTCACCTTGATCCATTTCTGGCCCGCCTTGATCGCGATCGGCCTCGCCTCGCTGACCACCTGGCGGGGGCGATTGTTGTTGCTGGGGTCGTACTTGGCCCTGCTCTGCGTCGTCACCGCGGTCGCGCTGGGCGCAGCGAAAATAGGGCCTATTCTGCTCGCGTGGCTGTTCGTCAACGCGCTTGGAACGGTGCTCATGCTGGCTTTCCTGGCGCGGCCGATCCGCGCCGTGGGCCCGCTGGCGCTGGTGTTCATGGTCGCTTTGGTCGGGGGTGCAAACATCATCCCGGCCTTCATCGGCGGCGACACCGAGCGCTTGCTCTGGGTGGCGCAGCTCGGCGCGCCGCTGGGGCTCGACCCACTGCCAACCTACGTCGCGCTGATCCTGCTTGGGGCTGCGCTGATGGCGGTGATCGGGGCGCTTTTGCTGTTGAGCATCGGCTGGCTCTACCGCGCGCAGCTGATCACCGACCAAACCGTCCTGATCGACCCTCTGTTCTTCCTGTTTGGGCTGCTGCTCAGCGTGGAACTCGTGTTCGAGGGGCCGATCTGGTTTTTTGCCGGCCTCGCCGCCTTCGCGGCCTACAAGCTGATCAGCCTCGCCGCCTTCGCGCTGATCCGCGCGCCCACGCCGGCCACGCCGCCGCGCCTGCTGCTTCTGCGCGTGTTCTCGCTCGGCAAGCGCAGCGAACAGCTGTTTGACGCGTTCGGGAAATTGTGGCGCCGCCGAGGTTCGATACGCATGATCGCGGGACCCGATCTGGTCACCTCCACGGTCGAGCCGCACGAATTCATGGAGTTTCTACAGGGCAAGCTCGCGCGCCGCTTCATCGACAACGACGCCGCCATCGACCGGCGCTTGGCCGAGGGCGACGAGGCGCGCCGCTTCGACGGCCGCTATGGCGTGGTTGAGTTGTTCTGCCACGACGACACCTGGAGGCTGGCGTTGCGGCGGCTGGTGCGCGACAGCGATGCGGTGCTGATGGATTTGCGCGGCTTTGCGCCC
>CAZNTI010000135.1:0-5872 GCA_964575885.1 uncultured Terricaulis sp. | reverse complement strand
TTCGGGGTGCTCGATCCGGCCACCAACGAGCCGATGCGCTTCGATGCCATCTTCAGCATCGCCTCGATGACCAAGCCCATGGTCGCGGTGGGCGCGCTCGCGTTGATGGAGGACGGCCGCCTGCCGCTTCGCTCGACGGTGGGCGAATACCTCCCCGCGCTCGCCAATCCGAAGGTCGGGAAGGTTTCGGACACGGGCGAGATCACCACCACACCGGCGACGGTGATGGCGAGTTCGATGAACAATCGCCCCACATAACCGCCTACGAACAAAAGCGGCGCAAACACCGCCACCAGCACGGCCGTGGTTGCAACTATCGCGAAATAGACCTGCCGGGCGCCGCGTTCGGCCGCCACCAAAGGCGGTTCGCCCAAGGTGTCGACACGCCTTTGGGCGTTCTCGAGCACGACGATGGAATCGTCCACCACCAGTCCGATCGAAAGCACCAACGCCAGCAGCGTGAGCAAGTTGATCGAGAACCCGAAGACCGCAAGCACCAGGAACGCGCCGATCATGCACACCGGGATCACCGCAGCGGGAATGAAGGCGGCGCGCCAAGACCCGAGAAACAGGAAGATCACGAGCACGACGAGGACCGTTGATTCGATCAAGGTCACGCCCACGCGCTCGATCGCGCGCTCGATGAACAACGTTGCGTCGTAGGCCAGGACTACGTCGGTTCCCGCCGGCAAAGTCGGACGGATGCGCTCGATTTCAGCCTTCACCAAGCGGCCGACATCGAGCGCGTTCGACTGCGACTGCCGCACAATGCCCAGCCCGACCTGATCGACGCCGTTGCCGCGGAAGATGCGCCGCGTATCCTCAGGCGCAAGCTCAATGCGCGCAACATCGCCCAGCCGCACCACCGTGGCGTCGCCTTCGGCAGCGCCACGCAGCGGCAAACGGCGAAACTGCTCGGGCGTTTCAAAAGCGCGCGCGACGCGCACCTGATAGTCGCGCTCCTGGCTTTGCACGTATCCCGCAGGCAATTCGACGTTCTGCGCGCGCAGCGCCGTCTCGACATCCTGCACGGTCAGACCGCGCGCAGCCAACGCGTTGGTGTCGAGCCAGATGCGCAGAGCGCGCCGGAAGCCGCCGCCGATTTGCACGTTGGCGACGCCGTTCAGCACCGCCAAGCGGTCGACGACGTACCGTTCGGCGTAGTCGGTCAGCTCTACGGGATCCAACGTCGTGGATTCGAGGTTGAACCAGATGATCGCATCGGCATCGGCGTCGGATTTGCGCACCACCGGATCGTCGATGTCGGCCGGCAATTGCCCGCGCGCGCGATCGACGGCGTTGCGGACGTCATTGGTGGCGTCCTCAAGGTCGCGATCGAGCGTGAACTCGATATTCACGCTGGAGCGGCCGTCGCGGCTCGCAGCGCGAATGGAATCGATGCCGTCGATGCCTGACAGCTGATCCTCGATGATGCGCGTGATCTGGGTTTCGACCACCTGCGCCGATGCGCCCGGGTAGGTGGTGTTCACCGAGACCACCGGCTGGTCGACATCGGGCAGCTCGCGCAGCGGAAGCGTTGTGAACGCGATCGCGCCAAAGGCGATGATCAGCAACGAGAACACGGTCGCCAGGACCGGGCGCCGGACCGAGAGGTCGGAGAGCGTCACGAGCGGTTCGCGCCATCAAGCCGCACGGGCTGACCCGGGCGGACACTTTGCACCCCCTCGGTGATCACCTGATCGCCAGCGGCGGCATGGTGGAGGTGCTCGAGGGGCTCGCCGCTGCGCTGACCGACGCGAATGACGGCCCGTTCAACGCGTTGGCCGCCTTCGGCTTCGGTCACGCGAAATACCGCTGCACCGCCAGCCTGCTCAATGAGGGCGATCTCGGGCACCGCCAGCGCCTCGCGCGGGTTGGAGCGAACTTCAACGGTCATCAACATCCCCGGCCGCAGGATCTCGTCGGCGTTCGGCAGCATCGCGCGCACCCGTAGCGTGCGGGTGGTCGGATCGACGCGGCTGTCGACGTCGGCGATGGCGCCGGCAAAGCTGCGTTCCGGATAGGCGGCTGTTCGCGCCACGATCTCTACGCCTGGGGCGAGATTGGCGATCACCGTCTCGGGCACATCAAAGTCGAGCTTGATCTCGGAGATATCATCGAGGGTGCCGATCCGGTCGCCTGGCCGAATGTACTGCCCAGGGCTTGCGGTGCGCAGGCCCACGACGCCGGCAAAGGGTGCGCGAATGGTGCGGTCAGCCATCCGCGAACCGCCGCCGCTGACCCGCGCGGCAGCCGCTTCGGCGGCGGCGCGCACGGCGTCGAGCCTGGCGCGCGAGGCGAAGCCGCGTTCGAACAATTCCTCGGTCCGGCGCAAATCCTCCTGTGCGGCGTCGTTGGCGGCCCGCGCCTCGGCGAGATCGGCGACCTGCTCAACGTTCGACATCTCAACCAGGATCTGGCCCGCGCGCACGCGGTCGCCGCTGTCGAAGCGAATGACGCGAATGGTGTCGGCGACCTTTGGCGTCAGCACGATGCTCTCGCGCGCCTGTGCCGTACCGATCGCCTGAATGGCGTCGGTGAACCGATGTGGGGCCGCCACCGCCGCCACCACCACCGTTGGCGCGGCGCCGCTTGCGCCCGGCGCGGCCTTGGCTGACACCGCTTCCTCGACGCCGGTGAACACTGTCTTGCCCACCACGACCACCGCCATCAGGCCAAGCCCGATAGCGACGATGGCCGCAAAGCCGTAGCGTCTGATTAATCCTGTCATGTAGCGGACCTTACATGAGCAACTTTGCGAATCTATGTCGCGCAGGCAAGGGGCGAAGCGATCAGTTTCCGGGGCGTCCCCAAAGCCCAAACACCAGTGCCGCCTCTTCAGCGCCGCCGTCTATACGCGCCCGCACCCCAACCTGGATCCCGCGGCCGCTTTCCCGGAAACGCACCAGCGTGAGCTGAGCCTTAACCGCCTGGTCGAACTCCGGGGTCGCGTCCACGAATACCTGCCCCATGGCCAGCCAATCGGGTGAGGGGCGGTATCCGGCTGCGAACTCGCCGCGCACCGACTGGCAACCGCCGTCAAAGCCGCGCCCCGCCAGTTCAAGGTTCAAGAACGCGCCGCCGTCACCCACCGGCCGGCCGCTGAGCCAGCGCACCTCGGCGCCGCCCTCGCCGCACCCCGCTTCAGGATGCGACACCCAGACTGCGCCCGCCTGCACCGCCATCACGGTGTCGCCCATGCGCAGCACGGCGCGTTTGGCCGACAGTGTCGCCTCGGCGCGCCAGCCTTCCACGGTGTCGGAATTCTGCTCAACCCATGGCGCGGCGATGAACGACGTGCGCTCTCCCGCCGGCAGCTCCCAGTATGCCGACGACTCGTAGAATGGAGCGTCGTCGCGCTCGCCCGCGACGGTCGTGACGATTTCCTGGCCGCCTTCAGGGGCGATCCATGCGCCGGCGTAAGCCGGTGACGCGGTCAGTGCCGCCAGCAGGCCTACAAATCGTAGCCCGGCGACTGACGATCGAGTTTGCGCTTCAACCCTGGCCACGCCAACCCCGACACCATTCCAAGACCCTTGCTTTGGCCGCGCGTTTCTTCTTGTGCGGCCTCAGGCGCAAGCAACGCGCTCGCACGTCCACCACTTAACGCGTTTACTTGTTGCGCGCACGCGCGTTCCAAAAAGAAAATTCCGATGAACGCATCGGCGGCAGAGGCGCCGACTGAAAGCGTTCCATGATTGCGCAGCAACATCAGCTTCTTATCACCCAAATCCGCCACCAGGCGTTCACGCTCATCCAGATTAAGCGCCACGCCCTCATAATTGTGGTAGGCGAGGTTGGGGATCACCAGCAGCGCATTCTGCGACAGCGGCAGCAAGCCCTCGGCCTGCGCTGAGACGCCTACGCCGGCGTCGGTGTGCAGATGCATTACGCACAGCGCGTCCTCTCGGGCGGCGTGGATGGCGGAATGAATCGTGAAGCCGGCCGGATTGATGTAATACGGCGTCGGCGCGACGATATTGCCTTCAAGGTCGACCTTCACCAGCGACGAGCCCGTGATCTCCTCGAAGAACATGCCATAGGGGTTGATGAGGAAGTGATGCTCCGGCCCCGGCACACGCATAGAAATATGCGTGAAAATCATATCGTCCCAGCCGTAGAGGGCGACGAGCCTGTAGAGCGCGGCGCAGTCCACGCGCGCCTGCCACTCCTCAGCGCTAACCCGCCCCTTTACCGATGCGCCCGCGTCGTCAGCCATCGTCTGAACTCCCATTTTGGCTTTGTTAGGTAAAGTGTAGGCTTGTCGGGAAACGGAAGCAAAGGGTTCGCCGCACCGCATGAAGCTTGCCTTCACCGCCAGCGCCCGCCCCGAGGCGCAAACCGCGCTGGCGCAGTTGCGTCACCTCTACGGCGACGTCGCCGAAGAGCACGCCGACGTGATCGTCGCACTGGGCGGGGATGGACACATGCTGGAGACGCTGCGCGGTCGCCTCAGCGACCGCAAGCCGGTCTATGGCATGCACCGCGGGACCGTAGGATTTCTGCTCAACGATTATCGCGAGGATGCCCTGATCGAACGGGTGCGCGCTGCAGAACCGGTGCGCATCCGGCCGCTGGTCTCTCGCTGCCACCGGCTGAGCGGCGAAGAAGTGACCGAGCGCGCCTTCAATGAAGTTTCGTTATTGCGGCAGACGGCGCAATCGGCGCGCCTGCAGATCAGCGTCGACGGGGCGGTGCGCATGCCGGAGCTGCTGTGCGACGGGGTCATGGTCGCCACCCCGGCCGGCTCCACCGCCTACAACCTCTCCGCGCATGGCCCGATCCTACCGATCAACGCCCGGCTCCTCGCGCTGACGCCGATCAGCCCGTTCCGGCCCCGGCGCTGGCGCGGCGCGGTGTTGCCGCAAACCGCCAAGGTGCGCATCGAGGTGCTGGAGCCCGACCGCCGCCCGGTGAGCGTCTCGGCCGACAATCTGGAAACCCGCGACATACACTGGGTGGAAGTCAGCGAAGACTACGGCGTGGCGCTGACGCTGCTGTTCGACAAGGGCCACGCCCTCGACGAGCGCATCATCCGAGAACAGTTCAGCTTTTAAGACCCATCAACGCTCTGTTCATGCTCCTGTGCAGAAGCTGAAGACATGAGCAAAGCGGCCGAATTCATCGACCCGCGCGGCAGTGGCGCGCCGCGCCTGGATCTGAGCCAGCCGGTCTTCGACCCAAAGGCGATTGCGCGCGCCGAGCATGCGCTCAAATCGCTGGGCGCATCGATGCGCGAGTGGCTCGAGGCAGACATCGAGCGCCTGCAGAGCGCGCGCCGCGTCGCCGAGGCTGCAGATTGGAGGGAAGAGGCGATGCATGCGCTCGTCGTCGCCGCCCACGACATCCGCGGCATGGGCGCCACCTATGGCTTTCCGCTCGCCTCTCAGCTGGCGGCTTCGCTCTGCCGACTGATCGAGACCGACGCCGGCAAGGCCGCGGCGCGAAACGAGCCGGCCCTCGCCATCGCCCATGTCGATGCGATCCGCGCAGCGGTGCGCGACGGCGTAAGCGCCGACACCCATCCGGTCGGCAGTGCGCTGCTGCGCGCACTGGAGGCGCGCGTGGCCAGCCTGGGCGTCGCGCCCAACTGAGCCACGCTAACCCCTAGTTTACGCTGTTTGCCGCCGCGTTCTTTAACGCGCCGCGTGATAAATTCTTGTCTCAATGAACGTAATTCCTTTTCCCCGCCGGCCCGAACCGGACCGGCTCGCGTTTGCTATCGGCGCGCGCGTAGATCTGCGCGTTGGCGCCGTCGCCAGCGGCGTCGTGCGTCCGCGCGCCGCGCCGGAGGAAGCCTTCGCCTACACCGCTCTGGCGCGCCTGTTGCGGGCGGCGCTGTGGCTGTTGGCCCTGACCCTGCTCGCAGGGG
>CAZNTI010000134.1:0-5880 GCA_964575885.1 uncultured Terricaulis sp. | reverse complement strand
CTTATCGTCGACGCCGATGAGGAAGTGTTCGAAATGAACAATGGCTGCGTTTGCTGCACTGTTCGCGGCGATCTGATCCGCATCATCGTAGGGTTGATGAAGCGCCAGACCGCAAAGAATGGCGGCCGCTTCGACGCGATCCTTGTTGAGACCACAGGACTCGCAAGACCCGCGCCGGTGGCGCAGACCTTCTTCGTAGACGCCGAGGTCCGCGCCAAGACCAGGCTCGACGCGATCGTAACCGTGGTCGACGCCAAACACGCTGCGCAGCAATTGGAAACGTCGGAGGAGGCCGCCGAGCAGGTCGCTTTCGCCGACGTGATCCTTCTGAACAAGACTGATCTGGCCAGCGAAGCGGAACTCGCCGCGCTCGAGAGGCGGATCCGCGCCGTCAATCCGAGCGCCAAGCTGCAGCGCATGCAACGCGGCGACGTAGCCCTCGACACGATCCTCGACATCGGCGCCTTCGACCTCGAGCGGATCACCGAGATCGATCCGCATTTCCTGCCCGAGCACGACTGCGACGACTCTTGCGCGCACCATGACGCGCATGGCCACGAGCACGAGCACGAACACGAACACGGACACGACGACCACGTCGCCGCCGCCGGCATCGCCAGCGTATCGCTTTCCACTGCGGCGCTAATTGATCCCCAGAAGCTATTGCCGTGGCTCAATGAGCTAACGCAAAAACGCGGCCCCGATCTTTTGCGCCTCAAAGGCATCTTCGCATTTCCGAACGAACCCAAGCGCTTCGTCGTTCAGGGCGTTCACATGATCGTCGAGGGCGACACCCAGCGCGACTGGCGCGAGGGTGAGCCGCGCGTATCGCGCCTCGTCTTCATCGGCCGCAACCTCGATCGCGCTGAATTGGAGCGCACATTCCTGGCGTGCCTGGCTTGACGGCTCAAGTCCACAGCAGCGGTCGGCGCCTGGCGCTCGGAGCGCCCGCCACCAGCGCCCACTGGGTCGGGGAGCGGGCTCTTTTCTCACTGGGCGACGGCGCGGTGACGGTCGCGACCCGCGAAGGAGAGCTGCGCCGCTTCGCAGCCCATCGCGGCGCTGTGCTTGCAGCAGCGTTGCACCCCGACGGCTTACGCCTGCTCACCGCCGGCGACGACGGCGCACTGAACGCCGTCACTGCCGACGGAGCGGTGGAAACGCTCGCCAGTTCGCCCAAATGGGTCGATCACGTTTGCGCAAGCGCGGCTTCCGGCGTCATTGCAGCCGCGGTCGGGAAAGAAGCGATCATCTTCAAGGACGGACGCGAGTCGCATCGCTTTCGCTATCCCTCGACAGTGGGCGGCCTCGCCCTCGACGCCAAGGGCCGCCGGCTCGCGGCCAGCCACTATGGCGGGGTCACGCTGCGCTATGTGTTGATGGCCGATGACAAGGGCGTCGACCTGAAGTGGGCCGGCTCGCACCTGGCGGTGACCATCTCGCCCGACGCCGATTATGTGGTCTCGGCGATGCAAGAATGCGCGCTGCATGGCTGGCGCATGCCCGAAAAGACCGATCTGCGCATGGATGGCTATCCGTCCAAGACGCGCAGCTTTTCGTGGGACAAGCGTGGACGCTGGCTGGCCACCTCAGGCGCATCGAGCGCCATCGTTTGGCCGTTCGTCGGCAAACTGGGCCCGCAGGGTAAGGCGCCGCTGCAGCCGGGCGAACGCCAAGCGCTGGTCACGGCGGTCGCTTTCCACCCTAGCGAAGAAATTCTCGCCATCGGCTATGCCGATGGCGCAGCGCTCGTTGTGCGCTTCGCCGACCAGAAGGGGCTCGAACTCGAAGAGCCCGGCGAAGGCGCGGTGACGGCGCTGGCGTGGGACGCGCAAGGCAAGCACATCGCGCTCGCCGACGCCGCCGGCCGCGCCGCCATTGTCGCCATCTAGCACTGACCGTCAGCGGGTCTCCCAGGCAAGCCAAAGCGCGATAGCCGCAATCGCCAGCGCGAGCCCTCGCCGCACCGGCGCGGCATGGCCGGCGTCAGCGACCAGAGCGCCGGCGCGCGCCGCCCCAATGACGATGGCGCTGTGCACGACGAAGCTGATCGTAATGTGTGCGACGCCCAGGATAGACGCCTGAACCCAAAACGGGGCGCGGCCTTCGACGATGAAACTCGGCAGCAGCGTGATGTAGAAGACCGCCGCCTTGGGATTGAGAAGGTTGGCGAACAGTCCGCGCCAGAACGGCGCAGCGCGCCCCGCTCCGGAGGCGTGTCCAGGCGAGGTCTCCCCGGCGCCGCGCCATGCCTCCCACGCCAGATACAACAGATAGGCGACGCCCGCCCAGCGCAGCGCAGCGTACGCCAAGGGTGCGGCGGCGATGAGCTCTGCGACGCCCGCCACAGAGAGCAGCATGTAGATAGCCAGGCCGAGCGTGACGCCCAGCACCGCCCTAAAGCCCGCCAACCTGCCTTCGCTCGCCGAAAGCGCCGCGAGGTAGCCCATGTTCGGGCCCGGTGTGAGTTCAACCAGCGTCACTGCGACGAGAAACGGGCCAATCGCGCCAGGAGCGACGGGCAAGGCGTCCATCTAGCTTGGGCGCGCGCTTTGCGCGTTCAGCACTTGATCCATCACCCGCATGACGCCGGCGATTTCTTCGACGATGCGCCGCGCACGCGCCGGATCGACGAGCGGCTTGAACATGTCGCCCGGCTCGAACAGGTTGCCGCCCTCCACCGCGACCAACAGATCGCCGCCCTCGAAAGCGCATCGCAGACGTTTGCCGTGCAAGCCGCGTTCAAGCTCAAGCAGCCGCTCCATCATCACGGGGTGCACCAGATAGCGCGCCTCCACCTGATCGGTGCCCCACACTTCAAACGCTTTCTCGAACTCAGGGTCTACCAGGCGCACCCGCTCAAGCTTGCCTCCGTTCGCGGCTCCGCCGCCGAACACGTTGAACACGCCCATATCGCGCCGCACGACGGTGACGCCGAGGAAATCGCGCGGGAAATGCATACGGATGAGCTGTCCGCGGAACACGGTTGTGTAGCGGGTGCGGCCTTTGCTGTCGCTGGTGCGGCGCTTGAACTCGGCCTCGTAGAGATCGAAGCGCGCGCCCTTGTGGTCGCCCGAGAACAGATCTTCGAAGCTCGATCGGTCGTAGTCCGGCAGCAGTTTGAGGTGCTTCAAACGCTCCAGCGCCGGGGGCGAAAATCCCTCCATCTGAAACACCGCCCCCATCGCAGCGGCGATGGCGGCGCAATATTCCCGTTTCAGCTTGCGGCTTGCCTTCGCGATGGGCTGATAAGCGATCACCAGTGCGACCAGCCCAGCCATGAACGCCACCACGAACGCGGCCCCGGACTCGTTGGCCCACATCCAGGTGGCCGCGGTCAGCGCCAGGGCGACGCCCCCGCCTACCAGTGCGCCGACCTTGAACTGCTGGATCGCGGTTAAACGATCGGCCTCGTTGGCGGCGAAACACGGCAGGATGCGTTCTCGGTAGAGTCGCTCGAAAGTTGCGTCGTCCAGAATGGACAGATCGATCTGCCCGCCATCCCCATCCATTCCCTTAACCAGCCCCCTTGAGCGCCCGCATGCCCGCTTCTACGGAAATCACAGGCGCATAGCCAAGCTCGACCCGCGCCCAATCGTCCCGCAAAATAGCGTCGCGCGAAAGGATCATCGCAGAAAAGCGCGTTATCGGGGGCGATCCCGGCAGCGGCAGCCATCGCCACAGGGCTTCGCAAACGGTCCCCAAGGCATCCGCGAACCAGGCCGGCACGGAAGTGTCGGCCAATTCAAGCCCCCTCGAGGCCGCGATGCCTGCGATCATTTCGCGCATGCTGCGGACGCCATCGTCCAGGACAAAGTAAGCGGCGCCGGGCTGGCCGCGCACTAGCGCCAACTCGATCGCATGCACCAGGTTATCGATGTGGGTGGTGGAGGTGACGGCGCGCCCGCCATTCACCCACATGAACTTCCCTTCGCGCGCCAAGCGCTCGATCGTCGGCAGCAAAGTCGTATCACCCGGCCCCCAGATGAAACGCGGCCTGATCACGATCGTCTCAAAGCCCGCGCCATTGGCGTCACGGACCAATTGCTCGGCCTGCGCCTTAGTGGATGCGTACGGATAGGGCGAATGCGGGGCGAGCGGGTAGGTCTCGTCGACGCCACGCAGATGCTGACCGTAAAACAGCGCCGCTTCAGTCCCGATATGAATGAAGCGGCGAACGCCGGCCTGCCTCGCAGCCGCCAGCACTCGCGCCGTCCCGTCGACGTTGAAGCGTTTCCACGCGTCGCGCGGTCCCCATTGCTCCACGAACGCCGCGCTATGAAGGACAAGTTCGGCATCGCCCAAGTGCGCGGCGGTGACGTTTTCGAGATCGCAACGCACCGGCTCGGCGCCCAAGGCGCGCACCGTGGCGTCCGCGCTCTCGCTTCGAGACATCGCCCGCACGTGATGTCCTGCAGCCAGGAGTTTGCGCGCCGCAGCGCCGCCGACGAACCCCGAAGCGCCGGTTATAAAGATGCGCATGCCTAAGTCTGGATTTGCCTCAGCGCCGCCGCAAGCTTTTCCAGCGTAGCTGCGGTTTCTGCGCGACGTTCGCGCAGTTCATCCACCACATCCTCCGGCGCCTTGGCGACAAAATCCGCGTTGCCGAGCTTGGCGTCCATCTTGTCGAGTTCGGCCTGGAGCTTTGCAATTTCCTTGACCAAACGCGCCGCTTCCGCCGGCAGATCGATCACGCCTTCAAGAGGCAAAGCCACCGTGGCGTCGTCGAGCACGAACGTGACCGAGCCAGGCGGCGGCGCAGCAGCGCTGGTTGAGTACTCGAGCCGCGCCAAGCGATCGATCAAGTCTTGGTAGCGTTCCAGTCGCGCCTCGCCCGCCTCGTCGGCCCCGATCAGCAACAGCTGAATCTTGGCCGCCGCGGGCACATTCAGCTGCGCGCGCGTGGAGCGGGTCTCGCTGATCAAGCGCACGATCCAATCGATCTCGGTCGCCGCATTTTCGTCCACCAGATCGAGCGATAGCGCGGGCCATTGCGACACGACCAGCATCCCGTCGCGCTTTTGCCCGTACTCGCCGGTGCGCGCCCACAGCTCCTCGGTGATGAACGGCATGAACGGATGCAAAAGCGTCAGAATCTGATCGAGGGTCCAGGCTGCGGTACGGCGCGTTTCCTGCTTGGCTTGCTCCTCTTCGCCGTTGAGCAGCGGCTTGATGAGCTCCAGATACCAATCGCAATAAACGTTCCAAACGAAGCGATAAAGCGCCGCCGCCGCTTCGTTGAAGCGGCGCGCCTCCAGTTCTCTGGTCACCGCGTCAGCGGCTTTGGCGGTCTCGCCCACGATCCAGCGGTTGACGGCCTGCCTTGGGCTGCGCGGGTCGAAATCGTCCCAGACCGCGCACTCGTTCATCTGCGCGAAGCGCGCTGCGTTCCACAGCTTGGTGCCGAAATTGCGATAGCCCTCGATACGCTGTTCGCTCAACTTGATGTCGCGCCCCTGGGCGGCCATCGCCGCCAGAGTGAAGCGCAGCGCGTCGGCGCCGTATTTGTCGACCAGGTCCAGCGGATCGAGCGTGTTGCCCTTTGATTTGGACATCTTGGCGCCAGTGGCGTCACGCACCAGCGCATGGATGTAGACTTCGTCGAAGGGAACGTCCTTCATGAAATGAAGCCCGAACATCATCATCCGCGCCACCCAGAAAAAAATGATGTCGTGCGCGGTGACGAGCGTCGAGGTCGGATAGAAGCGCCGCAACTCGGGCGTCTTGTCGGGCCAGCCTAGAGTCGAGAACGGCCAAAGCGCCGAGGAGAACCAAGTGTCGAGCACATCCTCGTCCTGGCGCAGTTCCACCGGCTTGCCATAGTGCTTGCGGGCGGCGCTCTTGGCGGCGCTTTCGCTTTCTTCCACGAAGATCACGCCA
>CAZNTI010000133.1:0-5932 GCA_964575885.1 uncultured Terricaulis sp. | reverse complement strand
GAACCGGCGAAGGGCTAGCGCTTATCGGCTCACGGTTTGAACGTTGCGGCAGGCCGGCGTCCGCAGCCCGCGCGGCAGCCGCGTATCGCCGTCGCCGCAGGCGCGGGTGAGCTGGGCCTGCGTAAGTCCGCGCGCGGCGCGCAGGTCCGCGCCGGAAAGATTGGCGCCGTTGAAGCGCGCCCGCGCGAGGTCGGCGCCGGAGAAATCGGCGCGGGCGAGATCGGCGCGGTCGAAGCGTGCGCGGGCCAGATTGGCGCCGGCGAAATGCGCGCCCTCGGCGCGCACGCCAGTCAGCACCGCGCCTGCGAGGTCTGCCTGGTCGAACCGCGCCCGCGTCAACTCCGCTTGGCTGAAATCGGCCCCGGCAAACACGCCGCCGCTGGCGTCGGCGTTGCTGAGCACCGCCCGGCTGAAGTCCGCGCCCGCGCAGCGCGCCCCGATCAAGCGCGCGCCGCTCAAATCGGCATCGGTGAAGTTCGCGTCCGCGAATTGCGAGCCGGAGGCGTCGGCGCGCGCCAGCACCGCATGCGAGAAATCGCTGCGGTTAAAAACCGACCTGGTCATCCGCGCACCGGCCAGAATGCGCCCCGAGAGGTCGCAGCCTTCGCACACCCCGCCATAGCCCGGTTCGAGTCGTGCGATGTCGCGCCCTGGCCATTGGCCGAACGCTTGTCCGGCAGCCATGGTCGCCCCCATCAGGATGAGCGCGACCAGCGAGAGGCGAAGCTTGTGATGCACAATGCTGTGGGTAAGTGCTTCGCCTGTAAGGCGCCAGTGAAACCGAGGTAAGCGAGGTTTGTTACTTATTGTTTCAGCCGGCGTGAAAGTAACGAAGCAGTATTAACCATTACCGCTGGCTTCGCTCTTGGCGCCGCAGGCCGCGCAGACGCCGCTGTGTTCCACCGTGAAGTGGCCGCAGGCGTTGCACGGCTCGACGCGATAGCCGGGCGTCGCCGGCGGCGGCTCGCGGCGGTCGCGGATGTTCTCCACGGCCGCGCGCGGGCGCAACATGACCAGATTGTCCGCGCTGGCGGCGCGGGCGAAGCCGCGCGAGATGAGGCGCGCGGCGGTTTCGGCGTCCTGCGCGCGCTTGGATAGCCCGTCGCCGCGGGCGTCGAAGGGATCGACCTGGGCGAGATCGCTGCGGCCGAGATAGCTCACCGCCAGTTCGCGGAAGATGTAGTCGAGGATCGAGGTGGCGTGGCGGATGGTGTCGTTGCCGCGCACCTCTCCCGACGGCTCAAAGCGCGTGAACAGGAACGCGTCGACATATTCCTCCAGCGGCACGCCGTATTGCAGGCCGATCGAGATCGAGATGGCGAAATTGTTCATCAGCGAGCGGAACGCCGCGCCTTCCTTGTGCAGGTCGATGAAGATTTCGCCCAGTTCGCCGTCGTCGTATTCGCCGGTGTGCAGGTAGACTTTGTGGCCGCCGACCACGGATTTTTGGATGTAGCCTTTGCGGCGGTCCGGCAGGCGCCGGCGTTCGATGCGCGCGGGCGCTGGCTGCGCCACCGGCTCGGCGGGCGCGGGCCGCGCCGGCTGATCCTCTTCGAGCGCCGCCAGCGTCAACGTGATCGGGGCGGTCTCGACCTCGATGCGCAGCAGCGACGCGCCCGCCATTGCTGCAGCGGTTGCGAGTTCAGCGCGGCGCTTGACCGCGTCGCCGACGAGCACAAGGCTGATCGACGTGGTCGCGAAAGGCGCGAGCGCCGCCGCCATCGCCACGCGCGCCTCCGGCGCAACATCCGCGGCGGTGGCGAAGATGGCGGCGTGCTCGGCGCGAACAGCGTCGTCAAGGCGTGGCGCACCGATGCAATAGGCTTCCGCTGCGGCGATGTCGGCTTCGCTGAAGCCCAGCGTCTTGATGAAGTCGCCGCGCTTTCCGGCCGCGACATCCTCCGGCAGTTGCAGCACGTCGCGGCAGAATTCCGGCCCGATCACCAGCGGATGCACCGCAGCCCGCAAATTGAAGGCGTCGCGCACCGCTTCTTCGACGGCGTCGAGGGCGGGCTCCGTCAGCCCGCATTCGGCGAGCCGCTCCAAATTCACGCCCGGCGCTCCGGTGAGCGTGCGCCGGCCTTCCACATGCTGGGCGAGCGCCGCGATCTCTGCATCGCTATAGCCCAGGGCGCGCAAGCCCACGCGCGCGTGCGCGCTCAGCAATCGTCCAAACCCGCCGTCGCCGCGCATGCCGTAGATCACCAGGCTTGGCGTCGGACTGATGCCGGGCGCCTCGACGCCGAGGCGGCGCGCGCCGCCGGCGTCGTTGGCGAAGGCGATGGTAACGTCGCAGCGCAGACCCTCGGCCAGCGATAGCCCCGCATAGAGCGCCTGCGCGCGCGCCGCGATCGGTCCCCGCAGCGACGCGGCCGCGTCTTGCGCTCGCGTTAGCGCCGCCTCGGCGCGCGCCCGTTCTTGGCGCCAGGCGGGGTGCGCGTTGCCGCCGCGCGCCAGCGCCGCGCTTTCGACGAGCGCTGCGGCGTGAGCCAGCGCCGCAACCTCCGCGGCCAACGCGCGTCCGGCGTCGCTGTCGTAGGCTTTGCCCACGCGCAGGAGCAGCGCCGCAAGATCGTCGATGCGAATGACGATGGCGCGGCGCGGCGAAGTCTCTGCGTGCGCGGCGTCGAGGGTGCGCACCAGCGTGCGCACGGCGTTCTCGAAGCTCAGCGCATCGAAGCCGCGGCTAGGATGGTGAAAGCGCGCCGGCGCTATGCTGGCGGCGATGAAGTCGCAGTCGGAGTCATGTGCGCAGGCGCCGGTCGGATCGGCGGCGGCGCCGCTTAGCGCCATGCGTGTGTGCGTCCCGATCTCGGGTGCTGCAATGGCGATCTGGCGCCGCGACGGCGCGGCGCCGGCGTCCAACGCCGACACATAGGCCCCGCGCACAACGGCGCCGGCCAGCGCTGCGGCGATGTCAGCGTCCGGCGCGCCTGCGAGCCGCGCCGCCGCGGCTTTGCGGCGCACGCCGCCGTGTTCGGCGTTAAGGCCGTTGCGCACGACTTCAATGGCCACCTCGGCGAGCGCTGCGTCCAACGCCCGCGCCCCTGCCGCAAGCGCTGCGCTGGCGCGCTCGCGCGCGGCTTCCTCGGCCAGCAGATGCGGCGCCTCGTCGGGAGCGGGCGTGACGAGGATTGCAGGCCCGTCTCGGCCCGCGGGGTCTACCAAACGCGCCGCTGCATCGAGCGCGTCGAGCGCCGCTATCGACGGCGCGCCGGCGATCCCGAGCCGCGCCCCGGCGCCGAGCAGGCGCTGGGCCAAACCAATGGCGGAAAGCTCCTCGGACCGCTCCTGCGGCCACCCGATCAGCGCCGCCGAAAGCGCCGGGCAGCTCCGGCCGGTCAACGCCGCGCGCATCAGCGGGGGGTCCAGCATGACCTTGCCCTCAGCGAGCAAGGCGCTCAACTCGGGCGCGAGTTCATCCGACTGCGCCCAACCGGCGATGGTTTCCGCCGCCAGGTCGATCGCGCCCAGGACGCTGCCTTGGGCGAGGGTGGGCCAGCCAGCCTCAAGCGCCGCCTGCACCATGGATTGCGACCATGCCGAGGGGATATCGATCGCCGCCTGAGTGTCGTCCGCAGCACTGAGAGACATGCCTGCGTCTCCATAAAAACTCGCGACACCATACGTGTCGTTGGGGGGCGGGATCAATATCTAGTGTGCGGCAATGTCTGGTTATCCCAAGATATGGTTTCGCGTCTGCACTGGACTGGGGCGGAGCGCTTCGCCATAGTGCGCCGCCGCGGTGTCCGATCGGGCCCGCTCGCAGGACAGAACCACAATGCTCAAACAAGTCTTCACCTGGTGGAATGGGGCCACCCTGGGCGCGCTGTTCGACATCGGCAGGCGTGGCCGCCGGGTCGGCGAGGACGAGCAGGGCAACCGGTATTTCGAGGAGCGCCGGCCCAGTCTTGAAGGGCGCAGGCGCCGTTATGTGATCTACAAGGGGCTGGCGGAAGCTTCGCGCGTGCCCCCCGATTGGCACGCTTGGCTGCACCATACGGTGGCGGAACCGCCCACCTTGTCGCCGCTCAAGCGCCAGCCGTGGGAGCTCCCGCATTTGCCCAACCAGACCGGCACCGTTCGCGCCTACCGGCCGAAGGGGTCTTTGGCGCGCGGAGGCGTGCGTGCGGCGTCGTCGGCCGACTACCAGGCGTGGACGCCGCAATCGGAGGAACCGTCATGAGCCAGGCGTTGGAACGTTGGGGCGAGACCATTTTGGGCGCGGCGGTGGCCTTGGTGGCGGTTGGATTTTTTGTCTTCGCCGCGGCCCAAGCAGGCCAGACCGGCGGCCGCGGCGGCTATGAATTGACCGCCCGCTTTCAGCGCGTCGACGGCGTCAATGTCGGGGCCGATGTGCGGGTGTCGGGGGTGAAAGTCGGGGTGGTGCGTTCGGTGGGCCTCGATCCCGCAACCTTCGACGCCAGGCTGGTGCTGGCCATCGACAATGGCGTCCAGGTGCTCGACGATTCCACCGCGCGCATCGCCACCGATGGTCTGCTTGGCGGGGCTTATGTGTCGATCGAGCCGGCGGGGCTCGATCCGCTGCCGGCCGGGGCCGAGATCCCAAATACGCAAGGTTCGGTCGACCTTTTGACGCTTTTCTCCAGTCTTGCTCAGGGCGCCCAGCAGCCGAGCGAGGCTGCGCCCGCAGAGGCCGTAGAATGATCCGATTGGTCGCCGTCGCCTTGGTGTTTCTCGCCGCCGCGGCCGGACCGGCTGCGGCGCAGCGCGCGGTGGTGCGCGGGCTCGACAAAGTCACCGGCCACGCCCGCGATTACACGCTGCCGATCGGGCGCGCGACCCGCATCGGGTCGCTTGAAGTCACCGCCCGCGCCTGCAGCAAAAGCGCCCCGGAAGAGCAGCCGGAAGTGCGCATTTATGTCGAGGTGTTCGACAACCCGCCCGCGCGTGAGGGCGAGGAAGCTGAGCGGCGCGAGGTGTTCCATGGCTGGCTGTTCGCTTCGAGCCCGGGCTTGAGCGCGCTCGACCACCCGACATGGGACATATGGGCCATCGATTGCCGGTCTTGAGCGCTCGTCGCTAAGCGGCTGTTAGCCGAGGCGACTCGGCTATGCTCCCGGCGCGGCGCCGCCGCGGGGAGGTACAGATGCGCTTTCAGGGCCATAACGTGCTCGCGATCGTGGTCGCGGCAATCGCCATTTATCTGATTGGATTCCTGATTTACGGCCTGGCCTTTCAGGAAGCGTGGGTTGCGGCCACCGGCTGGTCCAAGGCCGAGCTTGAAACCGGCATGGGCAAGATGCCGGTGGGTTTCATCATCCCGTTTCTGCTGGCGATCGGCCTGTCCTTGGCGATCAAGTGGCGCAATGCTTCGGGATGGCTTGCGGGCGCGCGTACGGGCTTCCTGGTGGCGCTGTTCTTCCTGCTGACGCAGCTGCTGTACGGTTACACCTACGCGCCGGCTGGCGGTGAAACCCTGCTCGGCATCGACGCCATGCACGCGTTTCTCACCGCCAGCGTGGGCGGGGCGATCCTCGGCGCCTGGAAATAGCCAAGCGCGCCCAGGCCTTGCTTTGCCGCCGGCTTCGCTTACTGCGTTCGTAGATGCGCATCCTTTGCACCAATGACGACGGCATTCACGCCACCGGTCTTGCCGTTCTGGAAAAGATTGCACGCGTCTTCAGCGACGACGTCTGGGTGATCGCGCCGGAAAGCGAACAATCTGGCGCCTCGCGGGCGCTGACGCTGAGCGCGCCGATCCGCGTGCGCCAAGCCGGTGAGAGACGCTTTGCGGTCTCGGGCACGCCGACCGATTGCGTGCTTTTGGGGGTCGAACACCTGATCGAAGGCGCACCCCCCGACCTCGTGCTCTCTGGCGTCAATCGCGGACAGAACATCGCCGAGGACGTGACCTTCTCCGGCACCATCGCGGGCGCCATGCAGGGCATGCAATTGGGCATTCCCGCCA